>JAEDLA010000064.1 GCA_016295545.1 Oscillospiraceae bacterium
AGGGACAATGTCCCTTTGGCAGGGGATTTTAAGGGGACAGCGTCCCCTTAAATAATTGCCGTATAAGTAAAAATTGATTTGCGTGTTTTAGAGATGACTTATAGAAACAGCCGGATCAACTACGCCGTTGGCTTCAAATGCTGCCATACGGTCACGGCAGGTTCCGCATACACCGCAGGGAACATCTCCGCCCTCGTAGCAACTCCATGTAAGCTCATAGGGCACGCCAAGCTTCAAGCCGATTTCAACAACCTCCGCTTTAGTCAGGTTAACAAACGGAGCTTCGATTTTTACCTGATTTCCGCTGCCGATATAAACAGCACGGCTGATAGATTCGTTAAAATCAGAGGAGCAGTCGGGGTAGGCATTTCCGGCGGCGTCATCGCTGTGAGCGCCGTAATATATTACTCCGCAGCCGTTTGAAATAGCAATGCTTGCCGCAGAAGCAAGGAAAAGTCCGTTACGGAAAGGTACGTAGGTTGAAACGGGTGAGCCGTTCGTCTTAGAAAGCTGACTGGCGTAGGATTCCTTTGGGATATCCTGAGATGAACCGTTGAGCAGAGAGCAGTCCGAGTCAGCGAAAATGGTGGTAAGGTCAAGTGTTTTCAGCTTTACACCGAAGTGAGCCGCAATTTTCTCCGCAGCTTCAACTTCTTTTACGTGCTTCTGACCGTAGTAAACAGACAGTGCAATAACGTTGTCAGCTCCGTATTTATCCACAGCAATTCCGAGACAGGTGGTGCTGTCAACACCGCCGCTGAAAAGAACAAGTGCTTTCATTTTATAAGAATCCTTTCATATAATATTATTCAACAAGCTTTTTCAGCTCCGGATCATTTCTGAATGCTCCTAAAAAGGTATGGGTTACTGTCTGAGCCGAAGCATTTCTTATGCCCCTTGCTGTCATACAGCTGTGGGAGCCTTTTATCTGTACGCCTACGTCCGGAGAACCGGAGGCTTCTGAAATAATCTCCGCAATATCCTGTCCCAGACGTTCCTGAAGCTGTAAGCGCTTTGCAGCCATATCGCATATACGGGCAATTTTGCTCAGTCCAAGAACTCTGCCCTTAGGGATATAGGCAACGTTGACAGTCATGTCGTACATAAGAGCAAGGTGGTGTTCGCAGTAGCTGAAAACAGTAATATCCTTCATGACAACAGCAGACTGCGACTGCTCCGGACATACGCTTTCAAAGGTTTTGCCAAATTTTTCGGCAATTTCGTGGTTGGTATAGGAAATTCCCTCAAAGACCTCCTCAAACATACGTGCAACTCTCTCAGGAGTTTCACGAAGTCCCTCTCTTTCGGGATTTTCTCCGATAGCTTCAAGCAGACCACGAACATGGTATTCAACAGCTTTTTTATCCATTTTCTCATACACCTCTTTTATCAGGATTCCAAATAAATTTATGGAGCTGGAGCTGGAGACGTGCTCCGTTAAGACTATGCTCCTTCATAAAGTCAACAATACGCTCAGGCGGAAGCTTTCCGAAAACGGGACTGAAATATACGTGACAGCGGGAGAGCAGGGAATAATCCCCGATGATTTCCAAAGCCCTGTCAAGGTCGTCGGTACTGCCTGAAACGAATTTGACTGTATCATTTTCGTTCAGCAGGCGGAAATTTTCAGTACACATTTTATTCTCCATGCCGCTTGAGGGCAGCTTGTAATCCATAGTAAACACCGGACGGCAGGAGCGTGTCGCAAGACGTTCAACAGGGAGACTGCCGTTTGTTTCAATTTCAACCCGAAGCCCCTCTGTAATAAGACTGTCAGTGAGCAGGTGAAGATTTTCCTGCAAAAGCGGTTCGCCGCCGGTAAGAGTAACATTTTTTACACCAGCTGACAGAATATAGTCTGTGATTTCTTCGGCAGTCAGAAGCTCAGCCGGAGCATTATCGGAATTAGCCCATAAAGTGTCGCAGTAGCTGCACCTGAGATTACATTTGCGGAATCTGATAAAAACAGCAAGTTCACCGGCGCAAACTCCCTCGCCGTTGATGCTTGTGAATTTTTCCGCAACAGGGAACAGGCAGCTCATGATTCCTCATAAACGGCGCAGTTGTCGGGAGTTTCATAAACTGCGGCGCTTTTAACCGGTAGTCCCTGATTTTTCAGTGAGCGGAAGAAAAATTCCGCAAAATTTTCGGCAGTAGGTCTGAAAGGAACAGCGATAAGCCGGAAATTCTCAGCTTCAAGAGCCTTGACAGTGGCATCCTGAAGTGTATTTTCCTCGTAAATAAGTGAGTGGTCAAGGCTGTCAGCAAGCTCCCTGACCGCTTTTTTTATATCTCCGAAGTCGATGAGCATATCACGCTTTTCGCCCTCAGGATAGAGCTTTTCTCCGGCAAAGGAAATCTCCGCAGACCAGTGATGACCGTGAATATTAGCACATTTCCCATTATAGCCGGAGAGAAAATGTGCGCTGTCAAATGACGCAGATGTTTTAAGTAAGTACATAATAATTCTCCTGAAAAAAAGCACCTGCCTGAGCAGATGCACCTTGAACATATACAGCTATAAACGCTGAAAGAAATAGCTGCCCTGGTTTTGTTTAACGACAGGATGGTGCAAACGAACTGTCGATATACTTATTATATAGCACCTGAAAGGAGCTGTCAAGGGGAGATTTTAACATAATCAACTTTTGTACAGAATGCCCAAAATACTGACCTGAATAAATATGGTTTGGCTGAAATGGCAGATTAAAATGTTTGCGCTGCTGCATTTGTGCATATTACACAATATATGAAGCTCTGTTTATCTGTACAGATTTTGGCTGAATTTCACTGAATTATCACGCAATTTTCAAAAATGTCGAATTTTGACGGAAAGGAGCTTCTTGAAGCCTTTGATTATTACTGTGAAGCGGCAAAATAAAGTAACGCTGGCTGAGCCAAAGGAAACCTCCTGTGTGATAATAACCATAAAATCCGTTTATGCCGGAAACAAGTATCAGGATACCTGTGTTTCCGAAATTTCAGTTTCATAATGTAATATTCACAGACTTCTGCACCAGATAAGATGCAGAAGTCTTTTTCTTTAAATTTCCTATTGATTTTTTTGAACATATGTAGTATAATATTGGTATAATACTTCATACGATATATTGAATTCTGACAAAATTCAGTCTGTGTCTGAAATCGTATTCACTTCGGAGTTACCAGTCCGGAGAATCAAAAATTAAAGGAAGTTTTATAATGCTTAAAGCTATTTTGTCACGCAAGGAGCTGAGCAGCATCAGCTATTATGATTGTGTCAGCGATATAATCAGCAGCTTTGAGGTCGAAAAGCTGAAGTATATAACTCACCATATAACAACTACCCGTTTCCAGCACTGTGTAAATGTTTCATACTACAGCTACATAGTGTGCAGAAAGCTGCGGCTTGACGCACGTTCAGCCGCACGGGCAGGAATGCTTCACGATCTGTTTTTCTATGACAGAAAGGAGTACAACAGCAGCCGTGAGAAAGGTCACCTTTCACACAGCCGTATGCATTCAGCTGTGGCAGTAATGAACGCTTCACAGATCACAGAGCTTTCAGAGCTTGAACGTGACATGATTGAGAAGCATATGTGGCCTGCTACAAGAAAGCTTCCTAAATTCAAGGAAAGCTTTGTAATCACCTTTGTGGATAAATACTGTGCTGCAATGGAGTTCCTTGTGCCTAAATTTGTGGCAGTTATAAGTCTTGTTCCATTTACTTTAAAAAATTCAGCTGATTATACTGATTAGTTTAATATCGGAGGTTTGTTAAAATGAAAATTGAAACCCAGTGCCTGCATGAGGGATATTCTCCCAAAAACACAGAACCGAGAGTTGTGCCGATTGTTCAGAGCACGACCTATGTCTATGATTCAACTGACGACGTTGCCGCTGTTTTTGATGATCCTACCAAAAGCCTGATATATTCAAGATTTGAGAATCCTACTGTCATGGCTGTTGAGAACAAAATAGCAGCTCTTGAGGGCGGTATAGGTGCAATGTGTACCTCCAGCGGTCAGGCAGCAAATCTTCTTGCAATTCTCAATATCTGCAAGGCAGGTGACAGCATTATTGCCTCATCAGCCGTTTACGGAGGTACTATCAACCTTTTTGCAGTTACTATCAAAAAAATGGGCATTGAGTGCATTTTTGTAGATCCTGATATTTCTGAGGAGGAGCTTCAGAAAGCTGTAAAGCCTAACACAAAGGCAATTTTTGGTGAAACTATTGCTAATCCGGCACTTACAGTTTTTGATATTGAAAAATTTGCAAGAGTTGCTCATAAAAATAATGTTCCTCTTATTGTGGACAATACTTTCCCCACTCCCGTGCTGTGCAGACCTATTGAATTCGGCGCAGATATTGTAGTTCACTCAACTTCAAAGTACATGGACGGTCATGCAGTTCAGGTGGGCGGAGTTATTGTTGATGCCGGTACATTTGACTGGACTAACGGCAAATTCCCTGAATTTACCGAGCCTGACGAAAGCTATCACGGAATCATATATACAAAGGCATACGGCAAGGCAGCATACATAGTAAAGGCAAGAATGCAGCTTATGAGAGACTTCGGCTGCTATCCGTCAGCACAGTCAGCATTTTATCTTAATCTCGGGCTGGAAACTCTGCCGATCCGTATGAGACAATATTGTGAAAATGCAAGAATTGTTTCGGAATACCTTGAAAGCTGCGATAAGGTAGAGTCAGTAAATTATCCGGGACTGAAAAGCAATAAGTATTATGACCTTGCAAAGAAGTATATGCCGGACGGCTGCAGCGGAGTAATTTCCTTTGTAATTAAGGGCGGCAGAAGTACAGCAGTCAGATTTATGGATTCACTGAAGCTGGCTTCAAACGAAGTTCATGTAGCAGATATCCGTACCTGTGTACTTCATCCGGCAAGCGCAACTCACCGTCAGCTTACTGATGAACAGCTTGTGGCAGCCGGAATCAACGGCGGAATGATTCGTCTTTCTGTGGGACTTGAAAATGTAGAGGATATTCTTGATGACCTGAAACAGGCATTTGCAAATATCTGAACAATAAAAATAACAGCCTGAGAAAAAATTCTCAGGCTGTTTTAATTATTCGGACGCTTTGTCCTTTTTATTTTTGCATACCACAGCAAATCTGATTATCAGCAAAGCTCCGATAACAGCAATTACTATCTGATTCAGCATGAACTGATTCACAATTGAGTACATAAGGCTTGTAAACGATGTATAGATTTGCGGCTCTTTAATGGTAAAGGAGTCAAAATAGCGTGTAGCTGTAAGGCAGATACAGGGTACAATGCCAATAATTCCTGACACAAGGGAGGATATACCAATCCAGTAAAGTGAATGGGACAGGTTTTTGATACTGATAATAATAAAAAAAGCAATCAGTGCAGCGGAAACTGCCGCAGATATAAGAAAAATCAGGTTTATACGTGTAAATACAGGGGATAATCCGGCGAGAACGCCCTCACGTTCAAGGGTTTCCATTTTGAAAACATCGCAGTATTCGCCGATGGTCCTGTATGCGGAGCGAATAGTCGCCTGAACCTTTTCTTCGTATTTTTCGTCCTTTGTAAAGCCAATACTGTCAGCGTAATCACCGATAAAGGCTTCAATGTTTTCCTCGAGCTCCTTGTTTTCCGGAACTGAAAAATCGGCGGTGTTTCCGTTCAGAACATCAAATCCGGAGTAAACATAGCCACGCATGGTATTCTTGATATATTCACGTCCCACAGCCTCGGTGTAAACATCGGCGGGAATGCCTGTTTCGTTGTATTTGCCGGAAAAATAGCTGTCCAGCCGGTTCTTTATGACGGTGACTATCTCATTTTCGTCGGCAATACGGATAAGCCTGTCCGGATCAGAGAAGCTGTTGGCGACAAAAGCGGCTGAGCAGCCAAGAAGTGAAAATACAAGGAGTATGGACAGAATCAGTCCGGGGATATATGTTTTTAAGCTTTTCAATTTTTCTCCTCCTCTGCCTGAACGTAGAATTTCTGAGAGACAGGCTCACAGATAACGCCGATTCTTTCGCCGGAAGCGCCAAGAATGTCTTTTTTGCAGGTGTAAAGGGTAAGACGGGCTTCATCGGTTGAGGAGACATATTTTTTGTCAGTTTTATTAAAGCTTATCAGCTCAGTGACCTTGTACTGAAATTCGCCGTATTTAGTGTAAACAGTGACAGTGTCGCCTGTTTTCACATCTTTCAGCTTGTCGAAAAAGGTATCGGTGTGAGCACTGATTACAGAATTGCCTGTTTCTCCGGGCAGTTTTGAATATGTAGCCTGACAGGCACCTCTGCTGAAAAGCTCCTGACCTGTACCCCAGTAAACGGGAACGTTGATTTCCAGAGCATCTGCTGAAAGGACAGCAAATTGTTCACCGAAAGCCGGACGAATTATTTCTCCTGTGCTGCTTGTTTCGCCGGAATATTCAAGGTCAATATTGTTTTCCTGAATTTTAAGTCCGGAATTTTCATCAGCAGCACCGTGCTGAAAGCTGTCCATAAAAGCAAGGTTCAGATAGACAGAAGCCTTTTTGTAGGGCACTATAGAGCCGATAACAATAACAGCGGAACAAATCAGGAGAACGATCACAGGTGTAAGTATATAAATCAGGAGACTGCTTTTTTTCTTGTTCTTACTCATTTTCAGCCTCTTTTTTGTCGTTGATGAAGAATCTGCGGAGCACAAGCCATATACCTCCGGCAGCAGCAAGAAGCATAGCGGCGGCAATGAGGTAAACCGGTCTGTAGTCATAGCCGGTGTCCTCCACGATAACGCCCAGAGAAGCAACGTCTACAAGCTCTCCCTTGTTATTTCTCATGGAAATAGAAACGGAGTCGTTGGATATTTCGTCCACAGTCACATTAACGCCGAGAGAACTGCTTGCCTTTGCGAAGTTGTCGAGGACGCTTGCCTTTTCCTCTGTGGGGAGCTGCTTGACCACGCTTTTCAGCTCGTCAGGGGAGAGAGAGTTAAGAAAGGCAGTCTGGTCTTCAGGTGACAGAGAAGCAACATAGTTCTGCTTCTCCTCCAGCGTCATATTGATAAACTCCTTTTCGGGAACTCTGTTGGGAATGGTACTCTCGTCTGCGGGAGCCTGAGGACTGCTTTCACCGGAGGAGGCAGGCTTTGTGACTGTTTCAGTTGAAGTCTCAGTAGTTGCAGGCTCTGTCTGAACAGGAGCCTCAGTGGGTGTTTGCGGATTATCAGAACCGCCTGTCAGCTGATTGATAATATCCTGATGATAAGCCTCAATATAGGCAATAGCGGAATCAAAATGCTCTGATGTATAGACATCAGGATCAGCATAATATTCATTGTAGCCCTGCTGGATAGCGCTTTCAGGGATACCATACTGCCTTGCAACAGCGGCAACATCATCAATAGTAGCGGCAAATGCAGCAGGAGCAGCAGAAACAGTACCGCATACAGCGGCTGCGGAAATAAGCAGACCTGCAAGTGCTTTTCTGAATTTTTTCATATTATCTCCTTTGGGTAATTGGGTTTGTAGATATAGAAACATTATACATTGTAAAGTAAAAAAAGTCAAGTATCGGAAATTAATTCCAGTGAAAACAATTTTTGCTTTTACGGCAATTATTTAAGGGGACGCTGCTCCTAACAGTCGCCCGTACCCTCTGTCACTTCGTGACATCTCCCTACACTGTAGGGAGTCACCCTTAAAATCCCCTGCCAAAGGGACATTGTCCCTTTGGAATCCCCCGTCTCATATTGATATACC
>JAEDLA010000002.1 GCA_016295545.1 Oscillospiraceae bacterium
CCTCTGGACTCTGCCAAAGGGTTTATACCCTTTGGAAACCCACTTCGGCTTCGCCATTAATAAGATATTATTTTAAGTTTGCATTTATTATTTCCTGACGCAGGAAAATCATATCGTAAATGTCAACAATATCATCTTCATTAATATCAGCTGCCTCAGCTTCCTCCTCTGTGAAAACCTTTCCGGCTAAGAGATGCTGACGAAGCAGTACGGCATCAGCGGCATTTACGCTGTTATCCCTGTTAATATCACCTTTCAGGGGAGCTTTCTCAATTGCGACAGTTTCTGCAATCCAGTTCTGACAGGAAAATCCGTTGATTTCCCACTGCTGTATGTTTGCCCCTGAGCCTGTTTCAGCTCCGGCAACCTCAAGGCATTTTGTATATCTTCCTGCGGTTTTGTCGTAGGAGCATCTTGTCTGTATCATATATGAACTGTCCGGATTCTTTACAAAGCGCATCATCTGAACATTTGTCGAGCTGTCACTTGCGGAGATTACTGCATTGCCGTCAGAAATGGTTACATATTTACCGCTTTCAAGATTGGAGACGATGTAATAAAGGTCGCCCACAGCCGGTTTCAGCGTCCATGAATTCCACTGGGCGGAGCTGTTTTCGCCGTTGCCGTTTGCTGTCCACTGCTGTATATTTGCTCCGTCTGTGTCATCGGCATTGCTTACCTCCATGTAAAGTCCGGAATTGGCATTCTTAAACATATAGCTTACTGTTGTATCCATGACCTCACCGTCATAGGAGACTTCCTCCAGAATCCAGTCCTGACAGGAAGAACCTGTATCTCCCCAGAGCTGACAGTTTGCTCCGTTATCGGAAGAAGCTGCCGATATCTCAACGAATAATTTTCCGTCAGTGCTGCAGGGGATTATCTTGTATGAGCCGTCGGAATTCCGGGTAAGCATGAATTTCTGACTGTCAGTGCCCTTATATCCGTTTATGCAGATATTTGTACCGTTTGAGGCACTGCCGGCTAAGTCCATGACATAGCTTTTGTCTCCCACCATTGACTGGATATAGTAATATCCGTCTCCGGTGCCTGTAAACCGCCATGTATTCTGTGCAGCAGCTTCACTTGCTCCCCACTGCTGAATATTTGTACCGTTTTCTGCCTTTGCTTCTTCAACGTCAAGGTAAAGTCCGCTGTTTGAATTTTTTATCATGAAGTATGCATTAAGGGGCATTTCAGCAGGTGCAGCAACGTCCCATTTATCAACAGGTGCTGCCATGAATCCGGCTGAGCATACTCCGGCAGCAGCATAGCTGTTGTAGTTTATTTTGCCTGCTGAGGACTGGGCTCCGCTGTATGTAGTGCAGTAATTTTTTGCACTGTCGGCATTTTTTGCCTTGTAGCTGTTGCACGACGAGGGACGCCAGCTAAGCTCTGCAGCATTTGTCCGTTCAACGGAATATTTTGAGTTTATAAGCGTACAGCCGCTCTGTGCATACTGGGCAAGATATGTTACAGAAGCTGTGTCTCCTGCCTGAGATGTCCTGTCATTGACAAGATAGCCACTGTTGCTGCCGCCGTCATAGTAGCCCGACTCATTGTAGAGCTTTGAGCCTGTATATACGGTAAATCCAAGACTGAAATTGTAAACATAGTTATTCAGCGCATGGAAACAGCCATAACGTATAAGTCCGGGCGCACGGGTAAGAGTGTCCTTGAAATAATTTGTTTCAATTGTTACGCAGGGCTTGCCGTGATAGGCATTATATGCTTCATCGGAATCAGTGGGCTGACCGAACAGACAGCCGTATTCATGCAGACCAAATTTGCAGTTTGATACAGTTGAGAAGTCAGCGTCCTGATAGATACAGAGGAACTTGTCATAGTCTGCAAGACCTGTTGCTGATGTATTCAGAGCGTTGTGTCCCTCAAAGGTTATGTGGTCTACCCAGATATTGCTGCCGCAGGCAAAGTCCATGATATTATCCTCAATAAGTTCGGTATCATGGGAGATAGTCAGGTTTTTGATAATAAAGTTGCTGCCGTCACCATAGCTTGAACCGCCTTTTGAACGGAAGTAGACGTTGTAAAGTGAGTTTGCGCCGTAGCTTCCTATAACCGTCTTATTGGGGTGCATATAAACGTATGCGCCGCTGAAATAATATGCTCCACGATAGTTGGTGCTGTATGAACCTGTATTTGAGATGTTCTTTGTAACAACGATAGTTTCAGCAGTATCGCTTGTGCAGGCAGCTTTCAGTTCTTCAAAGGTTGTTACCTCAACCACAGGACCTAAAAGTCCGCCCAGAGCTGACGCCTTGACATTGCCATTCATATCCTTTGAGTATCCGGCAAAGCCCTGTAATCCGGCACAGTTGAGCAGCCATTTCTGATTGTTTCCGCCGCTGTAGGCTGAAATAAATGTTGTGCTGTCTCCGGCAGTAAGAGCCATTGACTTGTCGGCGTAATTCACTATTTTATAATGCAGGTCATTTCCGTAGCTGTCCTTGTCCACCGGCTGAATGTACCAGTACTGGGAATGGTCATTTTCGTTGCCGTAAATAACAGTTTCTGTACCGCCGGACAGTGAATAGCCATAGGGAGTAAGAAGTCTGCCTGAGGCAGCATTGACAATTTTGTAGTAGCTGCCGTTGGAGTCTGCTCCGCAGTAATCGATTCTCCACTGTTCGTTGAGAGTGCCTGTTTCAGCTGCAAGAGAAGCCGAGGTTTTATCGGCAGTATCAGCAGCGGTGAGATTTTTTGAATCATCGTAGAGGGCGAGATTCATAAGCTGAGGAGCATAATCTGCCGAAACAGCAGCAGCTTCCTCTGCCGGTGAAAAATCATGGGGAGCCGCTGTAATTACCGAAGTAATCACTACAGCGGCAGATAAAATGCCGGCGATGAGTTTTCTGAGAGGGGGGATTTTCATAAAAAACTTCCTTTCTTTATACTAATTCCATATCGTTCTGTTGAAAAAATTGTCTGATAGCGTTTCGTCAATCAAGGCGACTGACCGCAGACAGGCTGTCGCCTTTCAAGGGTTAGTCAACGCAGAGTGGCGGAACGATAGCTGACAAGTTTTTCAGCAGGTTGATGTGGAATTAGTATTAGATTTATAAACCGGAGCGTCCTGAGAAGAACGCTCTTATCAGTTTTGGGTGTAATTTTAGGTTACCTCTTAAAATCCAGTGCCTATGACATTACAAGCTGTTATTTAGTTTTTATTAATTATATCAATATTCCGTAAAAAAGTCAACAGATTTTGTAAACATAAGAAAATGGTATTGAAAAAATGTGCAAAAACTGGTATAATGAAAATATACGCACGTTGTTATCAAAGAGACACAGCTGATGATATCGGGAATAAACTGCATCAGAACGGAGGTATTATGAACGTACTGAATATTCACGGCTACAGAGGAGATTCCCATAACTTCGCCTGTTCCGTGCTTGAAGAGCTTAATTGCAGGATTGTTTCATCTGACTTGAGACTATCTTTTAAGGAGGGCAGATATGAATATAAAAAAACTACTTGCATCTTTGATTACAGCAGCTGTGGAAATCAGTGCTATTTCCTGTGCAGTTTCATCTGAGTCATATTCTGGTATTTCAGGTGATGTTAATTCAGACGGAGTTTTTAATATTGCAGATGCCGCAGCATTGCAGAAATGGCTGCTGAATGACGGAACAGAGCTTGACAGCTGGGAAATGGGAGACCTTTGTCAGGATAAGATTCTTGATGTATTTGACCTTTGTGTGATGAAAAGGGAACTGTCAGCTGCTCCTGTAAAGGGGAATACAATTAATGTCAGCACAACGGAAGAGCTGCGGAATGCTCTCGGAACTGTTTCAGCAGGGGATACTATTCTGCTTGCTGCCGGAGAATACCAGTGGGGGCAGAAAGGAACTGCCGGTTCACTTTTTATGTCATCAGCAGAGGGAACTGAGAAAGCTCCGATTACAATAAAAAGCATGGACAAATCATCTCCTGCAATTCTGAAAGGAACAGATTTTTCAGATGGAATGGCATTTTATATTACGGGAGACCACTGGATTATTGAGGACCTTGTTTTTTGTGATGCAAAAAAGGGAATAATGCTTGATAACTCAAACTTTACAACGATAAAGAATGTTACGGTTCATAATATAGGTGAGGAGGGTATCCATATCCGTGACGGAAGCTCAGATTGCTGTGTAATCGGAGCAAATGTATATGACTGCGGACTTCTTACAGCAAATCGTGGAGAGGGAATTTATATAGGAAGTGCAAAATCCACAACAGGATATGATTATGACTGCAGCAATAATCTTGTGCAAAGCTGTGTAATAGGTCCCGGTGTAACAGCAGAATGTGTTGATATAAAAGAGTACACAACGGGGAATATTATTGAAAACTGTACTATGTACGGCGGCGGAATTACTTCAGTTGACAGTTTTATTGACTTAAAAGGAAACGAAGCCGTTGTGCGTGATAATATTTTTTATGATGATGAAAATATAAATATAACTGATGCTGTACAGCTGCATTGTCAGGTTGAGGGCTGGGGATGCAATAATGAGATTTACGGAAATACAGCATATCTTACAGCAGAAACAGCCTATTTTGTTCGCTCATGGTCAGGAACGTCCTGTTCAGTATGGAATAATGTCCGGAATCCTGAATCAGATACTTATATGTACCGTGCATATAACGGAAGTACAATGTCGATAACAGATTAAAATTCATGTTCCATTCTGTAATTATATGAAAATGAAACCAGCCGCAGCTTTTGATACTGCGGCTGAATTTTATGTGCAGGGTGGAAGCATATTAAAGCACAATAAAGCGCATTAAAGCACATTGACGCACATTGGCAGTGTGCTTAATCAAACGGCTATATACAGGGGAAAAGTGCCTGTATTTTTATTTAAGCACATTAAGCACACTATTTCAGCAAATTAAAATGCAATTATGCTGAATAACTGTTTCTGTAATTAATATTAAATGATATAACTATAAAACATAACGCAGTATAGTGTAATTGTATTTATATTTATTTATATTGATGCTTAATGGATAGATGAATATATGAGATTATTATTTTCAGTCTTTTGTGCATTTTGCATAATTTGTGCTTTTTTTCGGAGGGTAGTGTGCTTTATGTGCTTTTTGTGCTTTAATTCACAGATTCGCCTGAATACAGGCAAAAAAACGGTATCTGCAAAAGTGTGCTTTTATGTGCTTAAATGTGCTTAAATTCAATATGATAATTCAGTTCCTTTGCAATTTTCTCAGCGTCAGAAATTTTTATCGCCCGTACATAATGACGCTGGGACTGCTCGCCGTTAAAATAGAAGCCTAAATTGCATTTATGAAAAATCCGCTGAAAGGGCGTCTGAATGGCACTGATTTTAACAAGCCTGCTTTGCTCGGCGATAACTGTGTGAAAGGCAAATCCCCTTGAATATTTTACAACAATTCTTTCGTCACAGATAGAAATACCGCTTGTAAAAAGTGAAGTCAGCTTGACTATTATCATCCATATTACAGGAATTTCAGCCATTATGAGCAGAAAATCCGCAAAATCCGCAAGCTTCGGGAAAAAGAAAGTTACAATAAGTGAAACAGGGTAAACAGCAGCGGCGGCAATGACAGGCTGCCATATATACTGCCAGAAGCTTGTAGGCTTCGGACGAAAATCCGGTTTTCTGCCTGCAAAAAGCTCAGCTTCCCCGACTCCGCTTATATGCTCGCCGGACTTTGCCTTTCTGATAGGAAAGAGCACCGGCAGCTGCCTGTTTACAGCTCCGTAGCCTGCACAGCTGATGTTGACAGTTACGGCACGGCAAAGCTTCATGATAAGGCTCTGACGCAGGTCGGTATAATTAATATGTGAAGCGGTTATTCTGTACCGGCATCTTGTAAATGTACCGCAGATAATCTCAATTTTGCCGATATTTCCCTTTATACAGAAGCCGGAATATCTCAGCAGATTGAATATAAATGATATGAACCATGTCATAAGCAGGATAGCGCCTATACCTATTGCCGCTGTAGGAATATTCACGATAAGGAACTTCTGAAGCTTTGACATTTCCTGAGTTATTCTTTCAAGTGACACGGAAATTATATCTGTTGCAAGGTCACCGCCCTTGAAGAAAAAAGCAGCAAGGTAAACTGCGCCGGAAAAGCTGCTGGAAAAGAATACTGAAAAAAGAATGACAGAAAGAGGGTTAGCCTTATGCTGGAAATTCATTTCTTCTGCCCCTTTTTTCACCGGCATTTTTTTAATAAGCTCATCGTAGACCTTTCGGCTGACCATAAGCTTCATATCGGAGGATTTAAAGATTCCTGCACTTGTATCGCAGCTGATTTTCATACCTTTGAACGGACGGAGATAAAAGGAATGCTCTGCCGTAACAGAACTTATCCTTTCAAATGGAATCGATGTTATAACCTTTACACAAACGCCGTCTTTGTGTATAATAGCCCTGTCGTTTATAGTGATAGTGGAAAAATGCCACCTGAGAAGTCCGAAAAGAAGGATAACAATGATTACTGCAATATCAAACCATGCTCCTTTAAGCCAGCGGTAAAGCTTGTCGACATCAAGGGTTGCGGCATAAATACCTCTGATAAGCGGAAATATAAGGAGCCATATATTTTTCGCAGAGTACCTGAGAATCCTCAGAGGGTGTTCATGGTACAATTCACTCCACCTCGCTGTAATAATTTCCTGAAATTTTCAGGATTTCCTGCATATCGTCATATCTGAGGAAAAACATTGTAAATGTTCCTCCGTAAACATAGAATACAAGAAAATTAAGACCGGTTATCCGTGAAAAGGGCGTCTGAACAGTCGTTGAATACTGAATCGAGGAATATTTTATAGTCTGACTTTTTTTAAAGAAAACTCCGGTGCATTTTTTTATTCCATTTTCATCGGCATGGTAGGACAGATTTGAAAAATAAAGGGGGAGATACACTGCAATTACTGCAATTGCAGCTGCGGCGAAAAAAATACTCAGCACAAGCATAAGCACATAAATTTTAATGAATATTTTTGCTGCAGCAATGAGAATCAGGGCGACTGCGGTAACAGCGACTCTCAGAACAGTAAGACTTCGCCTGTCAGGATAGTAAATTTTCATTAAGCTCCTCCGGAATATATTTCTTCTTCATTAATATTATATATTATACCACATTTTTCAAATTCATTTCAAGTATCTGAGGGAGAAATTTATGAATGCTGCGGATTTTCTGAAAAGCGTCAGCAGTTATATATGGGGAAACGGTCTGATTTTTCTGCTGCTTTTCACAGGACTGCTTTTTACATTGAAGCTTGGATTTATTCAGTTCAGATTTATACCGTGCCTTGTCCGTTCTGTAAGAAACTGCGGAAAAGCACAGGAACAGGTAGGAATCTCTCAGCTTAAAACTGTCTGTATGTCTCTTGGCACGGCTATGGGAACAGGAAATATTACCGGAGTTGCTTCGGCGATTGCCATAGGCGGTGCAGGAGCAGTTTTCTGGATGTGGGTATCTGCTTTTTTCGGAATGGCAATAGTATACGGCGAAAATTATCTTGCACTGACATACAGGCGCAGCGGAGAGTGCTCCGGACCAATGGCATATCTGAAATACGGGCTGGGCAGCAATGTGCTTGCGGCAGTTTTTGCTGTATTCTGTATTATTGCCGCACTTGGAATGGGCGGAATGGTGCAGGTAAGCTCCTTTTCTTCGGCACTCAGCGGCTGCTGTCATGTCAGTCCGTACATAATCGGCGGAGCAGCTTTTGTTCTGATATACCTTGTAATAAAAGGAGGAGCTGACCGCATCGGCTCTGCCGCACAGGCGCTTCTTCCGCTGATTACAGCCGCATATACGATTGTATCCCTTGCTGTTATCTTCACACACAAAGAAAACATCATTCCTGTTTTTGCTGAGATTTTCACCGGAGCCTTTGAGCCTGCACCTGTTGCAGGAGGTGTTGCAGGATTTGCTGTTTCAAAAGCTGTTTCTGCCGGAATAAGACGGGGAATCTTCTCAAATGAAGCCGGTCTTGGCAGTTCTCCCATTCTTCACAGTGCCTCTGAAAATGGTTCGCCGTCACTACAGGGAATGTGGAGTATGTTTGAAGTTTTCTTTGATACGATTGTCTGCTGTACGCTTACAGCCCTTGTGATACTGACTGCCGGCGGAGAAAGCCTTTCAGTGTCCGGAGCATTAAGTACAGTTCTGGGCAGGGGAGCAGATGTATTCCTTACGGTGTCAATGGGAGTTTTTGCATTCTGCACGATTATTGGCTGGTATTACTGCGGAGAAACTGCTTTCACCTTTATATTTAGCTCAGGAGAAAAATTTTTCTGTCTGCTTTTTGCAGCTTTTTCAGCGCTGGGAGCTGTTGTTACCCTTGAAACCGTATTCACGCTGTCTGACATTTTCAACGGACTTATGGCATTTCCCAACCTTGCAGGACTGCTTCTCCTCTCAAATAAAGTTACAAATAAAGTTAAAAAAGAATAAATACCGCTTCTGCTGTCAATATTTACTACAGTAAACTGATTCAGGAGTGATTTTATGAGCTATTTGGGAGAAAACGGTCTTTTCAGCTTTAGGGACGGCTATTGTGAGGTGCTTCCGGATAAGAAGCTTGATACAGCTTCTGCGGCTGACTTTGGAAGAAAAATCTCAGTGCATTTTAAAAGGTTTGCTATAGGCTGCGGCAGGGAGAATCTTCGCCATATCGTCTATTCCCTCTGTGCAGGTATTGCGGAGTGCGGAAAGGACGTTTTTCTCTGTGAAAATACAGAAATACCGCCCTTTAAATATGGTTTTCCTCTTACCGGAGCTGACTGCGGAATATTTGTGGCTGAGAACCGGATATTTTTCTTCGGGAAAAGGGGATTTCCCGTAAACAGCGAAAAGCTCACCAGTGTTATGGCTCAGCAGAAAGCGGCTGACAGCGAAAAATGCGGCAGAATAATCCATGTTTCTTCCTTTGAGAGAATTTACCTCAACAGCATTACTGATGAGCCTGATAAGTCCGGACTTCCTCTGAGTGCCGGCATAAGCTGCGGAAACAGAGGCATAAGAAAGCTGTGGCATGAGATTTTCAGCGACGAGGACGACAGTCTTATTTTTCAGATATCCGATACCGGAGAACGAGTTAACGCATATAGCACGGAACACGGTTTTATCTCCTTTGACAGACTGATTCTCGCTTACAGCATTATGAATCTGAAAGCAGGACAGGATATTCTGTGGCTGCCGGATAAGTTCCATTTTGCGGCTGAAAGGACTGCTGCCGAACATGGTCTGCTTCTGAAACGTTTTGATGCGGACAAGGAGATTCCCGAAGAAGCTTCGGAGCAGCGTTTTCTTACGGACTGTCTTTATATGTGTGCCGGACTTGCTTCTGACCGTGAAAAATTTTTCAGCATACTGAACAGTGTTCCGAAAATTACATCTGCCAAACGTGATATTGCCTGTCCTGAGAACTGCTGTGTACCTCTTGACAAGCCTGTTCTCGAACCTGAGGGGAGAGTATTTATCACCAGAAGCGGCAAAAACAGGCTCTCGCTTATTGCTCAGGCTTATGATACTGAGACTGCTGCGGAGCTGTGCGCACAATGGAACGAAAAGCTCAGGATACTTTCTTCATGCAGCAGACCGGAGAGAAATTGAGCCTGTTGACCGGAAATTGAGCCTGTTGACCGATAGAGAAATAGTATTGCACCCGAAAGCTCAAATTTATTCAGTGTGCATAATTAAAAAAATAAGGCTGTTCTGACTATTGACATCGGCGGGAATTTTTAGTATAATTATAATGTTTAAATGTATATGCGGACCTTTTTGCCTGTGTAAGGCAGCGTCCGGTTATTCTGACTTTATTGGTGCCTGCACCTTTAAATATATTAATCCCGGTGTGAAAATCCACTGGCTATTTATCTATAAGTCTCCGGTATTATTTGATTCAACGGTTTTACTATTTATAACTGATATGCCATTTGCTAAATTATTCATTCTAATTAATCTCAGCATAAAATTTACGGTTTATCCGGCAATTCATATTCCTTTGGTCGTGTACCGCCGACTTTCTATCATTCGCCCGTGTCATTCCATAGGGCTGCGTCCGGTTTTTGCAGCCTGCGGCTCAGAAAGTGAGGTTTTATAGTGAACGAAAAAGACAACTCAAAAAAGAAAAATCAGACATCAAACAGCACTGCTGCACCCAAAAGAAAGTATTACAGGAAAAAAGCTGCTCCCAAAGCTGCTGCCGATACGTCACTTCTTCCGGCAGTTCAGGAAAATGAAAAGCCTGTACGCTCCAGACAGCCCCGTGAAGTAAGGCGTACTCCCGTCAGAATAATCCCTCTCGGCGGACTTCTTGAAATCGGAAAAAATATGACAGTCTTTGAATGCTCAAACGATATGTTTATTCTTGACTGCGGACTTGCTTTCCCTGACGCCGATATGCCCGGCGTTGACATTGTTATCCCCGATTTTACTTATGTAGAACGCAACAGGGACAGACTGAGAGGTATTGTCCTTACTCACGGTCACGAGGACCATATCGGCGGACTTGCATATCTGCTGAAAAAGGTAAATGTGCCTATTTACGGAACAAAGCTCACCCTCGGTCTTGTTGAGGGCAAGCTTCGTGAGCACGGTCTCAGCGGCAAGGTACAGCTGAATGTTATCGAACCGAAAAAAACTGTGAAAATGGGCTGTATGGCTGTTGAATTTATCAAGGTAAATCATTCCATTCCTGACGCTGTGGGAATGGCTATCCATACTCCTGCCGGAATTATAGTCCATACCGGAGACTTCAAGGTGGATTATGCACCTATAGACGGAAAAATCATAGACCTTGCACGTTTTGGCGAGCTGGGCAGCAGGGGAGTACTTGCACTCATGGCTGATTCTACAAATGCTGAGCGTCCCGGATATACACACTCAGAGCGTACAGTCGGTGAATCCTTTGACAAGCTCTTCAAAAAGGCAGAGGGAAAACGAATCATAATCGCAACATTCTCATCGAATATCCACAGAGTACAGCAGATAATCAACTGCGCTGAAAGATACGGCAGAAAAATTGCTGTTTTCGGCAGAAGCATGGTAAATGTTATCAATACTGCCATTGAGCTTGGCTATCTTGACGTGCCAAAGGGAATCATTATCGATATTGAGAATATGAACCGCTATGAAAGCGAAAGAATAGTCCTCATCACAACAGGAAGTCAGGGCGAACCCATGTCTGCTCTTACAAGAATGGCAATGAATGACCATAAAAAGGTAAATATAACTCCAATGGACTTCATTATCATTTCAGCAACGCCTATTCCCGGTAACGAGAAATACGTTACAAGGGTTGTCAATGAGCTTATGAAGTCCGGAGCAGAGGTCATTTACGAGGCTATGTATGAGGTTCACGTTTCCGGTCACGCCTGTCAGGAGGAGCTGAAGCTTATGCTTGCCCTTACAAAGCCGAAGTTCTTTATCCCTGTTCACGGTGAATACAAGCATCTTAAAAAGCACGCTGACCTTGGTGTGGAAATGGGAATTCCAAAGGAAAATGTGATAATTGCATCAAACGGAAATGTTATCGAAACTGACGGAAACAAGATGAATATTATCTCGCAGGTGCCCTCGGGACGTGTTCTTGTTGACGGTCTGGGCGTGGGCGATGTAGGCTCAATTGTTCTCAGGGACAGAAAGCATCTTGCTCAGGACGGACTTATTATAATAGTAATAGGCATTGAGCGTTCAACCAACACAATTGTTGCCGGTCCGGACATTATTTCAAGAGGCTTTGTCTATGTCAGGGAATCTGAGGAGCTTATTGTTGAAGCTAAAAATATCCTCAGCTCAACACTGTTTAACTGTTCAAACGCTGAACTTAAAGAATGGAATACACTTAAAGGCAAAATGCGTGACGCTCTTTCTGATTACATCTATCAGAAAACCAAGCGCAGTCCCATGATACTTCCTATTATCATGGAAACCTGATTTTCAGCGGAAAGGAGCTGATATAAAGTGAAAAGGAAATTTCCGGTACTCATTGCTGTACTTATCATTCTTCTGCTTTCAGACGTTGTTGTATCAGCTCTGATACTCCGTGAATACAACAGGAATGTGTCTCTGATTTCGCTGATATCAGCGGCAGCTCTTGTAATACTCTTTCTTTCGGTTGTTATTTATTATTCCCGTAAGTCACTGAGACATATCTCAAAAATGAATGAGCATCTTGAAAATTCCACTGCTGCGTACATGAACTCGCTGCCTGCACCTATTGCTGTCGTGGACGAAAACGGTCTGTTTATATGGCATAATCAGACCTTTGGCGAAAAAATAGCTTTTGGCAACGATGTTTTCGGTCTTGATGTCAGGGAGTATGTCAATTTTGACATTGACAGCATCAGCAGTGACGGTTTTGCATTCTGCTCCATAAACGGCTCCTTTTACAGGATATACGAGGAAAAATACACTAAAAACGATATTTCCCTGCGTGTTCTCTATTTCCATGACGAAACGGACTATTTTCTGCTGAAAAAGGCGGCTGACGAAACTCACCCCACTGTTCTTATTATAAATATTGATAATTACGATGAAATAATGCAGAACGCCAAGCAGAGTGACAAGGCACGCACCTCCGTTGAAACTGAGCAGCTTCTTGAAAACTTTATGGCTGATTCCAACGGTGTGCTGAAAAAAATCAATGACAATACCTTTTATGCAGTCCTTGAGGACAAGCATATCAATGAGATAATAAATGAAAAGTTCAAGATACTTGATGAAGCAAGGAATATAAAAATTGGCGAAAGAACCTGTCTTACCATGTCAATAGGCGTTGGTCAGGGAGCTGCCTCCCTTGCTGAAAGTGAACGATTTGCCCGTCAGTGCCTTGATATGGCGCTGGGACGAGGCGGTGACCAGGCTGTTGTTAAAACTGACAGCGGCTACAGGTTCTTTGGCGGAGTTTCAAAAGGCGTTGAGAAAAAATCAAGAGCCAAGACACGTATTATTGCCAATACCCTGCAGGACATTATAATGGGCTGCGACAAAGTTTACATAATGGGACACCGTTTCGGCGACCTGGACTCTATCGGTTCAGCCGCAGGTCTTGCGGGAGCTGTAAGGCTGCTGGGCAAGAATGTTTTCATTGTCGCTGACCTGAAAAAAAATCTTGCTGTTCATCTGGTTGACCTTATAAAGAGAGAAACTAATGAAAATTTCTTTATTTCTCCCACTGAAGCTGCCGGAGACATTGGTGAAAAGGATCTGCTTATCGTTGTTGATACCCACAATAAGGACTTCATCGAAAGCACGGAGCTTTACAATAAAGCGAAAACAGTTGTTGTAATAGACCACCACAGAAAAAATGTTAACTTTATTGACAATGCTGTTATTTTCCACCATGAGCCTTATGCCTCCTCTGCTTCTGAAATGGTCACTGAGCTTGTTCAGTATTTCCGCTTTGACGGAGACGCTCAGCTGCCCTCTGTTTATGCAGACGCACTCCTTGCCGGAATAACCCTTGATACAAAGAATTTTGTAATGCGTACCGGTGTAAGGACCTTTGAGGCAGCGGCATTCCTTAAAAAAATCGGCGCAGATACGGTCAATGTCAAGCTTCTTTTCTCAAATTCCATTGATTCCTACCGCAGAAAAACCCAGATAGTTGCTTCTGCTAAGATACACAATCACTGCGCAATAGCAGCAGCTGACTTCCGGTCTGATGATATTCGCCTTGTTGCTCCTCAGGCAGCGGACGAGCTTCTTGGAATAACTGATGTCAGCGCTTCATTCGTACTCTACAGAACAGGTGATACTATAAACATTTCTGCCCGTTCTATGGGTGCTATGAATGTTCAGGTGGTAATGGAGCATCTCGGCGGCGGCGGTCATCAGACCATGGCGGCAGTTCAGCTTGAAAATATCTCCATGAATGATGCCATGAAAATGCTTACAAACGCTATTGACGAAACTACTGGTCCATGAATCTGGATCTGCACATAAAACTAATGAAAGGCTGGTATAATATATTATGAAAGTTATTTTTTTACAGGACGTTAAAGGCTCCGGAAAAAAAGGTGAAGTTAAAAATGTTGCTGACGGATATGCACGCAATATGCTCTTTCCGAAGGGCTATGCCGTTGAAGCTACTGCGGCTAATCTCAGCAAGCTTGCCGGACAGCAGTCCTCTGCACAGCATAAGATAGACCTTGAAAAGCAGGCTGCAACAGATGCTGCTGCAAAGGTAAAGGGCAAAAAAGTCGTTATCAGAGCAAAAGCCGGTTCCAATGACAGGCTTTTCGGCTCAGTTACTGCCGGTCATGTTGCAGACGCTATGGCTGAACAGCTTGATGTCAGGGTTGACAAGAAGAAGATAACTCTCAGCGGCGATATCAAGAATTTCGGTTCATATAACGCTGTTATAAAATTTTACAACGGTATTTCTGAAAAAATCGATGTCGAAGTTGTTCAGGCTTAAAATATCAGGGTGAATTTAATGGACGAAAATAATTATCAGATTTCCAGCAGGGAGCTTCCTCACAGTATTGAAGCTGAACAGTCCGTTATCGGCGCAGTGCTTGCAGATCCGTCTGTTCTCCCTGTTGTTGTCGAAAAAATCAAGGCTGATTATTTCTACAGCGAGCAGCATAAGGCGATTTTTTCCATAATTCTGCGAATGTTCTCCAGCGGTGCTCCTGTTGATATTATAACAGTCCTTAACGAAGCGGAAAAGCTTCACATTTTCGAGACTGCTGCTGAGGGAAAGCGTTATCTTGCTGAAATAGGCAATACACTTCCATCAACCTCTAATGTAGAAAGCTACTGCAAAATTGTTGCAGATAAATATTTCATAAGAAGTCTCGGCTACACCGCCCGAAGTATTCTTGAGGATATTCAGTCAGGAGAGCATGATGCACAGCTTCTCCTTGACGCTGCGGAACAGAAAATCTATGACATTCGTCAGGGCAGAGATGTAAAGGGACTTACTCCGCTTTCCGAAGCAATTACCGAAGCCTATGACAGGCTGGGAAAAATAACTGGTCCTGATAAGGAGCGATATGTCGGAGCAAAAACAGGCTTCACACGTCTTGATGATATCACATCAGGACTTAATAAATCTGACCTTATTATCATTGCCGCACGTCCCGGTATGGGTAAAACTTCCTTTGCCATGAATATTGCAACAAACGTTGCAAGACGCTCCGACAAGGACGTGGTAACCTTTAACCTTGAAATGTCAAAGGAACAGCTTGCTTCACGTATTCTTTCCACTGAAGCGCTTGTTGACTCCAACTGCCTGAGAAACGGCAGAATATCCGGTGATGACTGGGTTCGTCTTGCTACAAGTGCAGGCTATCTCAGTACGCTTCCTATGTATATTGACGATACCGCAAGCATGACTGTACAGCAGATGAAAGCCAAGCTCAGACGTGTTAAAAATCTGGGACTTGTCATTATCGACTATCTCCAGCTTATGGAGTCCTCATCTCATTCCGACAACCGTGTTGTTGTCATTTCAGAGATCACACGTCAGCTAAAGGTTATGGCTAAGGAGCTGAATGTCCCTGTAATACTGCTTTCACAGCTTTCCCGTGGAGTTGAGAGCAGAACTGATAAGCGTCCTATGCTTTCAGACCTGAGAGAATCAGGTTCTATCGAACAGGACGCTGATATCGTATTGTTCCTTTACAGGGAGTCATATTACAATAAGGAAAGTCCCAAGAAAAATATCTCCGAATGTATAGTTGCCAAGAATCGTCACGGCGAAACTGGTACAGTGGAGCTTATCTGGGACGGTCAGTACACACGTTTTTCAAATCCTGACTTCAGCACTCAGTCTGAAAATCAAGGAGTTTAAATGATAGAAAAAATTCTGGCTTTTGCTGAAAAATTCAATATGTTTCCAGCCGGCGCATCTGTTGTCTGCGGACTGTCAGGCGGTGCGGACAGTACCTGTCTCACCCTCTGTCTGTGGGAGCTGAGGGATAAGCTCGGCATACAGGTCGAGGCACTTCATGTAAACCACCATATTCGTGGAGCTGAAAGTGACCGTGATGAGCAGTTCTGCCGTGAATTCTGCCGCAGACTGGGAATAAAAATTACTGTTGAGGAGCTGAATGTTCCGGAGTATGCAGAAGAAAAGTCCATGTCACTGGAAGAAGCTGCAAGGGAACTGCGCTATGAAGCCTTTAAAAGAAATTCCTGCGGCAAAATAATTGCCACTGCACATAATGCAAACGATAACCTTGAAACGGCTGTGCTGAATCTTGTGCGGGGTTCGGGAATCAAAGGAATCTCCGGTATTCCGCCGGTCAGGGATAATATCGTAAGACCGCTGCTGACTTCAACAAGAAGTGAAATAGAGGCTTATCTCCGTGAAAAGGGCTGTTCCTATGTGACCGACAGCACTAATCTTTCCAATGACTGCACACGCAATAAGATAAGGCATCTTATTTTGCCTGTCCTTGCTGAGATAAATCCCTCAGCAGTAGAAACATTTATCAGTTCAGCCGATACTCTGCGTGAGGAGAACAGTTTCATTGAAGCTGAGACTCAGAAAGCGCTGAATAAGTGTAGAAATGGCAGTGAGCTTTCAGATTTGCAGCAATTGCCGCCTCTTATCAGAAAAAGGTGCATTGCACGTCTTTTGGCGGATAACTCCGTTCCCTACACTCACGACAGACTTGAACGCTTTGACAGGCTTGTTTCGGAGGAGGGTAAAATAAATGTCAGGAAAAATATTTATTTAATATCCAGTGATAATAAGCTGAGACTAGAAAAAATCACACCGCAAAAGGAACAGAATTATACAGAAACTGATTTGACAGAAGGAATAAATAAACTTTTTTCAGATAAAGAGGTTCTCACTGAGTTTTTATTTGAAAAAAATATAAATATACCTGAAATTGTTAACACAAAATTAGCAATTTACTATCTTGATTATGATAAAATTATAGGTAAGCTTATTTTGCGAAGCAGGCGCTTCGGAGATAAGATAAAACTATATGGAAATAATTTTACTTCCTCAGTCAAAAAGCTTATCAATGAGAAGATTCCCCTGAGTCAGCGGAAAGAGCTTCATTTTGTTGAGGACGAAATGGGTACTGTTCTTGTCGAGGGTATCGGCATCGCAAGCCGTGCTGCTCCCGATGAAAATACAAAAAATTACCTTAAAATTACTATTCTTGATTCACATTAAAGGCAATACAGCATAATTATTGTCCTGCGGCAAAAGCGATAGCTGTTAATTGTGCGGTGTTGCCTAAAAAACTTTTACAGATTGGAGCTGATATTTTTTGACACCTAAAAAGAACAGAGGTATTCTTACCTATCTCCTTATTATTGTTCTTGCAGTCATTTGTGTATGGTATGTTATGTCGAAAATTTCCGACAGTACCGCCAAAACTGAGTACACTAAGGTGATAAGCTATTTTGACAATTATGAGGTTTCCTATTACGAGCTTGATCTTGGCAGCGGAGAGCTTACCTATCAGCTGAAAGGCGAGGAAACAAAGCATAAGTATGAAGTCCCCAATGTCCAGATTTTCCTGAATGATACTGAAGATTACCGTAAGGAGTACAATAAGCGCAATCCCGACGCTCCTCTTGAACAGGATTATCAGAAAATTACCGATACTACGTGGATATACTCCATTATACCTGTAGTTCTCATGGTGATTCTCGGCTGTATTCTTATCTATTTCATGATGAAGCAGACCGGCGGAGGTTCAAAATATACCACCTTCGGCAAGGCTAATATGAAAAATCAGGCGAATGCACGAAAGGCTACCTTTGCCGATGTTGCAGGCGCTGAGGAGGAAAAACAGGAGCTTGCGGAGATAGTTGACTTTCTCAAGCACCCAAACAAATACAAGGAAATCGGTGCAAAGGTTCCTAAGGGAGTTCTTCTTCTCGGACCTCCCGGTACTGGTAAAACTCTCCTTGCAAGAGCTGTTGCCGGTGAGGCAGGCTGTCCTTTCTTCCCGATTTCCGGTTCGGACTTCGTTGAGATGTTCGTCGGTGTAGGTGCTTCAAGAGTAAGAGACCTGTTTGAACAGGCTAAAAAACACGCTCCGGCTATTATTTTCATTGATGAGATAGACGCTGTGGGACGTCACAGAGGTGCCGGACTTGGCGGCGGTCATGATGAGCGTGAGCAGACGCTGAACCAGCTTCTCGTTGAAATGGACGGCTTTACCGGAAATGAAAGCGTTATCGTTATTGCGGCTACAAACAGACGTGATATTCTTGATCCGGCACTTCTTCGTCCCGGACGCTTTGACAGACAGGTCGTTGTCGGCTATCCGGACGTAAAGGGCAGAGAGGATATTCTCCGTGTACACGCTAAAAACAAGCCCCTTGCCCCTGATGTTGACCTTAAAGTCATTGCTCAGACAACACAGGGCTTCACAGGTGCTGACCTTGAAAACCTCCTTAATGAGGCTGCTCTCCTTGCTGCAAGAAACGGCAGAAAGGCTATTATCGAGTCTGATATTGAAGAAGCTACAATGAAGGTTATTGCCGGTCCGGAGAAGAAATCACGCCTTGTGACAGAGCATGACAAGCGTGTGACTGCTTATCACGAAGCAGGTCATGCGGTTGCAGCATATAATCTTCCTACGCAGGATAAGGTTCATCAGGTAACTATCATTCAGCGTGGAATGGCAGCCGGACTGACTGTTACACGTCCTGATACAAATGATATGCACGTTTCACGCAATCAGATGCGTGAAAGTATCGTAATGATGCTGGGCGGACGTGTGGCTGAGGAGCTTGTTCTCGATGATATCTGCACCGGAGCTTCCAACGATATTGAGCGTGCAACAAATACTGCACGCAACATGGTAACACGTTACGGATTCTCCAAAAAGCTGGGTACAGTAGTATACGGCTCTGACAATGATGAGGTATTTCTCGGCAAGGATTACGGTCATACCCGCAATTACAGTGAAGCTGTTGCCGCTCAGATCGATGATGAGGTCAGAGAAATTATTGAAACAGCCTATAAGGACTGCTCAGAGCTTCTTAAAGCTAACATTGACAAGCTTCACCTGCTTGCAAAGTATCTGCTGAAATTCGAGAAAATCGATGGACCTGACTTTGAAAAACTCATGAGAGGCGAGATTACCGAAGCGGATATTGACGTTGAAGCAAATGCTGAGCCTGAAACAAAAACTGAAGCTTCTGACAACGAAAATACTGAAACTAATACAGAAGAATAATATTCTGCGCATGGACTTTTTACAGTTCATGCGCATTTTTTTGAAGATTTTTCAGGAAGGGTATTTACAAATCGCTGAATTTGTGATATTATAAAATTGTATTGTATTGTATCTCCGATATGGAGAATAATAACAAGGAGGAATTTTTTTGAAAAAACAGACGATCAGAACAATGACACAAACCGCACTCTTTATGGCATTAGTGGCGGTATTGGCGTTCGTGCCTTATGTGGGATATATCAAGATCCCCGTACTGGCAATTCAGGCAACTACCGTTCATATTCCGGTAATTGTAGGCTCTATCCTGCTTGGACCAAAAGCCGGAGCACTGCTTGGCTTTGAATTTGGTCTTACAAGCCTTATCAACAACACCATGTCACCGGGCGTTACATCTTTTGTATTTTCGCCTTTTATTGAAATGGGTGACGGTCTCGGCGGCAGTCCGCTGGCACTTGTTATTTGCTTTGTACCGAGAATTTTAGTCGGAGTAGTTCCTTATTTCGTTTATGTCGGTCTTATGAAGCTCTTTAAAAATCTTAAAGCCAAAAAAGGCGCTGCACTTGCAATTGCCGGTATCACAGGCTCTATGACAAATACAATTCTTGTTATGGGCATGATTTATCTTTTCTTCGGCGAAGAATGGGCAGCAGCAAAAGACATCTCCTATAGTGCTGTTTTAGGTGTTATTGGCTCAGTTATAGCTATCAACGGTACAATTGAAGCAATTGTTGCCGCTATTATATCTTCTGCTGTTGCAGCTGCCTTGTTTAAGGCGAAATTTGTTGAGGAGAAATAATTAATGGTTTTAGCAATTGATATTGGCAATACTAATATTGTAATCGGCTGCTTTCAGGACGATAAGATTCTTTTCCGTGAAAGGCTTTCTACAAATCAGCTGTCTACATCAATGGAATATACTGTAATGCTCAAGAATATTTTTGAGCTGAATGGTATCAGCGAGATGAACTTCGAGGGCGGTATTATTTCCTCTGTAGTTCCCTCTGTAACCCTGACAGTACGTGAAGCTATGGAAAGACTTACAAAAAAGCACATTATGATAGTAGGACCGGGAATAAAAACAGGTCTGAAAATTATGCTTGATAATCCTGCACAGCTGGGCAGTGACCGTGTTGCTGACGGAGTTGCGGCTATTAATCTTTATCCCGTTCCGTCGATTCTTATTGATATGGGAACTGCTACCACAATATCGGTAATCAATAATAAAAGGGAGTTTATCGGCGGATTGATAATTCCCGGACTTCGTACATCTCTTGATTCCCTTGCCAATAAAACCTCACAGCTGCCGAATATCAGTCTTGTGCCGCCTAAAAAGGTAATAGGTGCAAATACTATTGACTGTATGCGGAGCGGTATAATAAACAGTACAGCGTCAAGCATTGACGGTATTATTGAAAAAATCGAAGATGAGCTTGGTGAAAAGTGTACAGTTATTTCTACCGGAGGAATTGCAAAAATTATTATCCCGTACTGCAAGCGTGATATTATTATCGATGATGACCTGCTTCTCAAAGGTCTGATGATTATTTACAATAAAAATTTATAATACAATACATCTGAACCTGTCCTGCGACAGGTTCTGTTTTTGTACAGAACTTGTAAGGGAGATTCTTATAACAACCTTTCCTCCTTGACAAAATTCCCGGGATTAGTGTATAATTATAATGCAGCAATTCAGATAAGGAGAACTGATAAAATGAATTACAGCAATGAAAATGAATTCCTGAAAGATTATGATCCGGAGCAGTATTCTCCCGTTGCCGTTACAGTAGATTGTGTTGTATTCGGCATAACAAAAGTCTCCAGCGAAAACTACCGCAAGCTGGATAAGCAGTCACTTAACGTGCTCCTTGTAAAGCGTAAGGATTATCCCTGCAAAGGGCAGTATGCTCTGCCGGGGGGCTTTGTGGGACAGGACGAAACTCTTGAAGAAGCCGCTGTAAAGGTGCTGAAGCATAAAACCGGACTGGACGACATTTTCCTTGAACAGCTCTACACTTTCGGAGATGTAAACCGTGATCCCCGTATGCGTGTTATAAGCTGTGCCTATGTGTCACTTGTCAATACGGAAAATGTGAGTATCTCCGACGCTGAATGGTTTACAGTTGAGGAGGCGGCTGAGCTTCCCCTTGCTTTCGACCATAACAAAATAGTTCAGGAGGCTGTCATGCGGCTTCGGGGTAAAATAAGCTATACCGATATTGTTTTCTACATGATGCCGGAGAAATTTACTGTAAGCTCCCTCCAGGAGGTATATGAAATAATTCTCGGTAAAAAGCTCATTCCTGCCGCTTTCCGCAGAACAATAGCCGATAAGCTTGAAGAAACCGATGAATTTGAAAAATCTGCCGGTCACCGTCCCTCAAGGCTTTACAGAAAAAAGCTGAACAGTAAGGACACATAAATTATTCAAATAATCATCATTCTGTAAAAAGCAACAATTAATTCTGCTGTTGTGAAATAATAATTGTAGCTTGCTATAAAAACTAAAAAAAACCTTGACAAAAGTTTCTTTTGGGTGTAAAATAAAAGCATAAAGTTAATATTTATTGAAACAATGGCGTTTCGATTGAGGATTTTTAAATTCACAGTCGGAATGCCTTTATTTATTCAAGGAGGAATTTACCATGTCAGAGCAGACAAAAACTAAAACAGTATCAGACTTTTTCGGCTGCAATGTGTTCAGCGATAAGGTCATGAGAGAGAGACTTCCGAAAAACGTTTACAAATCAGTCCTCAAAACAAGACGGCTGGGCATTGCTCTTGATAGTGACGTTGCCGACGTTGTTGCAAACGCTATGAAAGACTGGGCAGTTGAAAAGGGTGCTACTCATTACACTCACTGGTTCCAGCCTATGACAGGCGTTACTGCTGAAAAGCACGACGCTTTTATCTCCCCCACTGCTGACGGCGATGTTATTCTTGAGTTTTCCGGCAAGGAGCTTGTTAAGGGCGAACCTGACGCTTCCTCTTTCCCCTCCGGCGGACTTCGTGCAACCTTTGAAGCAAGAGGCTATACTGCATGGGATCCTACCTCCTGCGCTTTCATAAAGGATAATTCACTTTACATTCCTACAGCTTTCTGTTCATATACAGGAGAAATTCTTGATAAGAAAACTCCTCTCCTCCGCTCTATGGAGGTCGTAAGCGAACAGGCTCTCAGAATACTTCACCTTTTCGGAAACACAACTGCCACAAGAGTTACCACAACAGTTGGTCCTGAACAGGAGTACTTCCTCGTTGACAAGAAATACTACGACGAGAGAGAGGACCTTGTACTTACAGGCAGAACCCTTTTCGGTGCAAAGCCTCCTAAGGGACAGGAGCTTGAAGACCACTACTTCGGTAATATCAAGCAGAGAGTATCCGACTACATGAAAGACCTTGACGAGGAGCTGTGGAAGCTTGGCATTTATGCAAAAACAAAGCATAACGAGGTTGCTCCGGCTCAGCATGAGCTTGCACCGGTGTTCACTACTTCCAATATTGCTGCTGACCATAACCAGCTTACTATGGAGATCATGAAGAAAACTGCTCTCAAGCACGGTCTTGTATGTCTGCTTCATGAAAAGCCTTTTGCAGGTGTAAACGGCTCAGGTAAGCACAACAACTGGTCTATTTCCTCAAATGACGGTCAGAATCTCCTTGATCCCGGCGATACTCCTCAGGATAATATGCAGTTCCTTACATTCCTCTGCGCTATCATAAAGGCTGTTGACGAGTATGCTCCCCTCCTGAGACTTTCCGCTGCTTCTGCCGGAAATGACCACAGACTGGGCGCAAACGAAGCTCCTCCGGCTGTTATTTCAATGTTTATCGGCAGCGAGCTTGAGGGCGTTATCGAAGCTCTTGAAAACGGCACTGTTTACAAGTCTGTTGCTAATCAGGAATTTGAGATCGGTGTTGACGCACTTCCCAACTTCCCGAAGGATTCCACCGACAGAAACAGAACTTCTCCTTTTGCTTTCACCGGAAACAAGTTCGAGTTCAGAATGCTTGGTTCAGCTGATTCTATCTCCTGTACCAACACAATTCTTAATACTATCGTTGCTCAGGCACTCAGCGAATTTGCTGATGAACTTGAAAAGGCTGACGATTTCGACAGCGCACTTATGGAACTCCTTATCAGAACAATCAAGGAGCATAAGAGAGTTATTTTCAACGGCAACGGTTACTCCGATGAATGGCTTGCTGAAGCTGAAAGACGTGGTCTTCCCAACCTTGTTTCAACTGTTGACGCTCTGCCTAAATACACAGAGGAAAAATATGTTTCAATGTTTGAGAAATTCAAGGTTTATACTGCCGCTGAAATCAGCTCCAGAACTGAGATTCTCCTTGAAAATTACAGCAAGGTAATCAATATTGAGGCTCTTACTATGCTGGATATTGCTAAGAAGAAAATCATTCCTACCTGCATAAGCTATACAAAGTCTGTATGCGATGCCGCTATTGCTAAAAACTCAATCGGAATTGACTCCGGCGTTGAAAAGTCACTGGCAGCAAAGCTTTCATCACTGACTGAGGGCATTGTAAAGGAAACTGCTGTTCTTGATGAAAAGGTCATTGCTGCTCAGGGCAAGGCTGAGGGACTTGAAATGGCTAAATTCTACAGAGAAGAAGTTTTCGCTCAGATGCAGACACTCAGAGCTCTTGTTGATGAGACTGAAATGAATGTTTCCGAGGACGCATGGCCGCTTCCCTCTTACTCAAAGCTTCTCTTTACTGTCTGATTAAAAATCTGTGAGCGGCAGTCTGTCGGTTCCCCGGCAGCTGTTCCTCAGCTGAATATACAAAAAGGCTGCTGTACCAAATGGATACGGCAGCTTTTGTTTATGGAATTAGTATTATTATTTCACAAGCTTTACTATAATCATTGCAGCTCCAAGCACTACAAGAACTGCTCCAACAGCACGGTTAAGCGTTTTTGGCTCCGCCTTATTTGCAAACTTTGCAGCGATCCTCGCCCATAGAAGCGTTGATAAAATACAGAATATCAGTATGGGTACATCAGGAAAATCTCCTATCACAAAATGCGATACAGCTCCTGTAAGTGCCGTAAATGTCATTATGAAAACACTGGTTCCAACAGCTGTTTTCAGCTCATATCCAAGAACTGTTGTGAGAATAAGCAGCATCATCATTCCACCGCCTGCACCAACAAATCCGCAGATAAGTCCGATGACTATTCCGCACACCACAGACTGGATTATACGTTTTTTTGCTGAAACGCCCATCATTTTTTCCTTTGTAGTCATTACAGGCTTCACAATGAATTTTATACCCAGCAAAAGCGTCATTGCCATTGAAAATGAACCCATTGCTTTAGCCGGAATCAGGCTTGCAAGAATACTTCCGGCAAAAGTAAACATCAGAACTGTGAACATCATTACAAGTCCGTTTTTTATGTCAAGGTTTTTATTTTTGTGATATGTATACGCCGAAACTCCGCTTGCAAGTACATCACTGGCAAGAGCAATTCCCACTGCTTCATAGGCAGGTACGTCAAGGAATGCGATCAGCATCGGACTTATCACTGCCGCCGCACTCATTCCTGCAAAGCCTGTTCCAAGTCCTGCACCGATTCCGGCAATGAAACAAATTATAAATTCAATAAGCATTTCTATGCCCTCCTGAAAAAAAGTAATAATTCTATTATAGCACCTTACTTCAGCAAATTCAAGGGGCATTTTTCAAGGGTTATAGTTATGAACAAAAGCTGAGACACAAGAAAAAGGCTGCACAAAATTGCTCTGTGCAGCCTGATATTTTTATGAGATAATGCTTCTTGCTTCAATATAGTATCTTTTATCAGCAGCGTGTCCCATAGAAAAGGTCTTGCGTGGAAGTGCGCCGTCTTTAATAACTGTGGGGAAAAGCTGCGACTTATCCATGTCAGGCAGAATAAACGCAATTCCGTTATACTTTTCGGCAAGTGATTTAACAGTTTCTGTGCCGTGAATGTAATCTATTTTGCCGTTATTCTCCTTTATATACCTGTCAAGGAAATTCTGCAGCGAACCCACAGACAGGTTAGATGAGGTTTTGCCGATATACATTTTCTTTTCCTGACCGCCGCACACATAGGTGAAAAACTGCTCAGAGGGAGTATCAGTAAGCTGAAGCTCAGCTGCCATTTCATTTATGAGCTTTTCGTGGTCAACATCATAAACAAGTCTGTGAATAGCCTCAAATTCAAGCGCGGGACTGTGAAGATTTACAATTTCCGCAAGGGCATAACGTGCCGGATGTGATGAAAAATCCTTTTCAGGTTCAGAAGCTTTAAGCTGTTCGTAGAATTCCTTTGCCGTAGCCAGTGAGTGATTTCCGTCACCCATAGCAAAAAGCAGAACAGGAGCATTTTCAAGACCGTATTTCCTGTTAAAGCTTTCAGGCTGGGCAAGACTGAATAATGCGGAATTGATTTTTTCCTGAGCAGTCTGAGGAACAAGATATCCCTTAATGCTGCCGCCGCCCTGCATCAGCTCTGTATCATAAAGCTTTTCAAAGCTGTCGGACTGACAATGAAGCGGCTCAATAACACTTTCTTCCGGATCGTCAATAAGTATCATAATGTGCGGCAGTTCAAGAGGTGCGCCCTGTCTAACCTTTATTCTTGGCGGAATACGCTCGATTACAGTTGCCTCAGTGGCACGGACCTGAGAAGTGCTGCCCTTTGAAAAATCATATTCTTCAAGGTCAATTTTACCGATTATTCCCTGACGGACAACTCCGTTGCTCTGAGTACGCTCGACATAAACCATAGAATCGGTGTACTTATCAAATGTGTTATTATCAAGATATTTTTCCATATAACGATGTATTTCACTTATTCTGCTGTCTACGTCATTGTTTTCAAGGTAGATTTCCGGCAGAATCAGGTTTAATGCAGATTGAGCGTCTCCAACCTCATTATAAACGCTGTCCCAGTAATCAGGCTCGCTGGTATACTGGTCGCAGGCAACAACAGCCCATTTACTTATGTCACAATCCTTGTTCGGAATCAGAATGTCAGCGGGAAGAAATGCAGTAGTGTTCATAATATTCTCCTTATTGATAAGATTTAAAAACTTTTTAAGCTCGATATTCAGCTGTGAAACAGGAAGTCCCACAACATTAAAATAGTCACCGTTGATTCCGCTTATCAGCAGTGCACCTTTGCCCTGAACAGCATAACCTCCGGCTTTGTCGTAAGGCTCGTCTGTTGAGATATACTCCTCAATTTCGCTGCAGTCAAGCTGTCGGAATGTCACCTCTGTTTCTGCGGAAAAGGAGTGTTTCAGCTCTCCGCATACAAGGGTACAGCCGGTAATAACCTTATGGGTACACCCTGAAAGCAGGGTTATATATTCACGGCACTGCTCTTTATCACGAGGTTTCCCCAGTATCCTGCCTCCGGCTATTACAGTTGTATCACAGCCAATAACAAGGCAGTCCGGATTTTTTTTTGCTGCCGCCTCAGCCTTAACAACTGAAAGATATACAGCGGCGGCTTCGGGAGCAATGGATTCGGGGAGAGTTTCATCGGCATCTGTACTGACAGCTGTAAAATCTCCGGTAATCATTTTAAGAAGCTCTCTCCGTCGTGGAGAAGCAGAAGCAAGTATAATTTTCATAACAATTCCTCATTTTAATAAAGCTGCGAAGCCAAAGTGGGATTCCAAAGGGCTTATTAACCCTTTGACCGGTGAGCGACCGGAGCGCATTTCACCCTCCCGTGCAAGTTTTTCTGTAAGTTCTGATAAGTATGCCCTTCCTCAAAGGGAGAGGGGAGATTACTGCAACAAACATATACCAATAACAGAAAAGCCAGCGCACCCACTCTCCACGGCTTGCCCGACAAAATAATACTACATTAATTATACAACATTTTTTCAGATATTTCAAGTATATTCTGAAAATGTGTAATAGTATTATTATACCCAAAATATAGAAATCGAGGAAAATCTTTCCTCGAAACGTAGCCAGTCATAGTATAATATTCCAACTCTACTAATCGTAGGTTGCAATAAGCTGATTTTTCGTGTATTATGTAAATACAGAACAAATACTGACAAGGATTCAACAAATCAGAATAACTTACAGGAGGTATGAAATGAATCAGTATGTATCATCTGCAACAATTAAAGCACTACGTGAAAAGAAAAAGCTTACACAGGCACAGCTTGCAGAAATGCTCTGTGTAAGCGACAAAACAATTTCCAAATGGGAAACTGCAAAAGGACTTCCCGACATTACACTTCTGGAGCCTCTTGCCGGCGCCCTTGGAATATCCGTTACCGAACTTCTTACAGGAGATTGTATATCCAACCTTAACAAAAGCAGCAATATGCTTAGGTCATCATTATATGTATGTCCTGTCTGCGGAAATATAATTCGTACTACCGGACAGGCTGTAATAAGCTGCTGCGGAATTAATCTTCCTGTACTTGAAGCTGAGCCTTGTGACGAGGAGCATGAGATTTGCATTGAAAAGGTTGAAACAGATATTTATGTCACTTTAAAAAATCATTCAATGACTAAGGAACATTCAGTTTCATTTCTTGCTTATGCAACAACAGACCGCTTCGAGCTTATTAAGCTTTATCCGGAGAGCGACGCTCAGGGAAGATTTTCTCCCCGTGGCTGCGGAGGCCATGGAATAATTTACGCTTACTGCAATCATCATGGTCTTTTTGCCAAAAGGATATAATACTTATACTAATTCCATATCAACCTGCTGAAAAAGCTGTAACCATTAGTTTTTAATGAATGTGGAATAACAAAATGCTCCGAAGCGGTATTAATCGTTTCGGAGCAAAGCTTTTGTATGGGGATTTTTCTGAAAGAATACTTGTAAGGTGCTGAGCTTTTAACAGCATTTATTTATGCTTCAGGCAGAGTATCAATTATCTGCGCAACCTTTTTCTGAATAGATAGTGCGTCGGAGATAAATACTCCGTCACCGCTGTTGTAAACATCAGCGTTAAGAAGCTGCTGATCGTCAAGAGGATTTGCTTCTTTATTTGAAACGTACATCATTACCTTTACTACATCGGATATGCCTACTTTACCGTCAAGGTCTGCGTCTCCGCTGAGAGTAGGTTCATTTACAGGAGCTTCGCCAAGACTTACAAAAGTATAATGAACACCTTTTGAGTAATGACTTTTTGCATATTCTTCGGCTGTAGAGTTCTCATATCCAGTTATTGTGCCATTATAAATGTGTACATTAACAGCGTATACACCATCAGTCCATGTCTCATATTTATTATAAATTGTGTATCTATTCAAATCATCTTTAATTACACATTCAGGATTCATAATAGTAATATTTTTTAGTTGTTCACATTCTGCAAATGCCAAATTGTCTATTTTTGTTACGCTTTTGGGAATGAGTATATCCTTTAAACTATCACACCCTGCGAAAGAAGCTCGCTCAATTGTCGTAATTTGGTCAGGTATTATAACAGATTCAAGACTTGAACAACCATTAAACGCTTTAATGCCAATATATGTCAGATTTTCCGGAAGATTAATCTCTTTCAGATTTTTACACTTTTCAAAGAATCCATAAT
>JAEDLA010000065.1 GCA_016295545.1 Oscillospiraceae bacterium
CGTGGGATTCCAAAGGGTTTATTAACCCTTTGGCGGAGTCCAGAGGCAGAGCCTCTGGTGGGGAGTGGGGCAAAGCCCCACAAATAGCCGTCAGGCGCTCCGCAAAGGGTGAATTAAAAAACAGTCCGGTGGACTGTTTTTTAAGAGGGAACGCCCTGCAAGAGAGGGCGTTCCCTTGACTTTCTGGACTTTTTCGACAGAATGAAGCACTTTTGTGTCTTTCACGGACTCAAAAATGCTTTTTTTTAATTCGGCTGACCTATTCTATTCCGGAGATTTTCCTCTTTGAGCAGTCTGCCCTCCCGGATAAGCTCCGTCATTGCCTGTGAATCGGCTTTATCAAGTGCTTCACTGTATTTTTTCAGATTTTCTATGAGCGTTTCAAGTTCGAATTTCAGATTATCCCTGTTCTGCATGAACAAATCAGTCCACATAACCTCGTTCATAGTCGCTATTCTCGTCATATCCTGAAAGCTTCCGCCGCTGAAGCCGCACTCCACGTTAAGCTCCGGACTTTTGACATAAGCGCTGGAAACAACGTGGGCAAGCTGAGATGTATAGGCTATCATTTTATCATGATTTTCCGGAGAGGTAACAACAATTTTTCCTGCCCCCATAGTTTTGCCGATTTTTTTCAGAAGCTCAATATTGCTGCTGTCTGCGTCCTCAAAGGGAGTAATAATGAAATTAGCGCCTGCAAACAGGTCTGCAAAGCTGTTGGAATATCCTCCGAACTCCTTGCCTGCCATTGGGTGGATTCCTATGTAATTAAGGTTATTATCAAGGGCAATCTGGTTCATTCGACGTGAAAAATCTCCCTTAATACCGCAAACCTCAGTAATAAGGGTATCTCCGCTGATTTTCGGAGCGTTTTCACGGAAATAGCTTTCAGCCGCTTCGGGATAGAGACAAATGATGACAAGTCCGGCATTGTCGAAGCTGCCGGAGAAAATCTCGTCAATGGAGCCGTCTTTAAGAGCCTGAGCTTCAATGTCCCTGTTCAGGTCAGAGCCTGTCACTCTGTAATTGCTGTATTTTTTCAGTGCCTTGCAGATTGAGCCGCCAATCAGCCCAAGTCCAACAACAACAATATTCATTCCAATCACCTTTCGCAGAAAATATGTGACAGACCTGTTCAGAATCCTCTGAAATACTGTCTATTTTGCTTTCATATTCAATTATATCATTTTTAAGCTTAAAATTCAACAATATTCTGAAATATTTATTTTTTTATCAATATAGACCTTTCCTGCATAAAATAATAGCAGACCTGATAAGTCTGTAACAACTGCTTTGCAGAAATCATAGAAAGGAAAATAATTATGCCAAAGGTATTTTTAAGCCCTTCTACGCAGGAATGGAACCAGTACGCTACAGAGGGCAATGAGGAGCAGTATATGAATCTTCTTGCCGACCGAATGGAACCATACCTGCGTTCAAGCGGCATTCAATATGTAAGAAATGATCCGGAAAGAAATGTTGGAGGTGCTATAAGCGACTCCAATTCTGCTTATTATGACGTTCATCTTGCGCTTCACACAAATGCTGCGCCGGAGAATCTTGCAGGTAAGCTGAGGGGTATTGACATCTATTTTTCTCCGAAAAGCGTAAACAGCGAAAGACTGGCAAATATAATCGCAAATAATCTGAAAAGCATTTATCCTCTGCCGGATAAGAGCCGAGCTGTGCCGACCACCTCCTTAGGCGAGGTCACTCAGACGAAAGCTACAGCGGTACTCTGTGAGCTTGGCTATCACGACAACTACGCTGACGAGGCGTGGCTGAAAAATAATCTCAATGAGATAGCAAGGAATCTTGTCCAGTCTCTCTGCGATTATTTTGGAATACCGTTTATTTATCCCACAGCTGTACGCTGGGGAACAGTTACAACAGATGGAAGCGGACTTAATATCCGCAGCTATCCCGGCACAAACGGAAATATTATCGGTTCGATTCCCAACGGGGCAACAGTTATGATAAGCGGCGAAACTGACGGCTGGTATGTAGTCAGCTACAACGGAATCACCGGATATTCAAGCAGTCAGTATATAACGCTTTAAGTCTGTAAAAAGAAATAATAAGCCTGTAAAAAGAAATAATGCCGAAGTTTTGTATCTCCGGCACCTTTCCTTTGTTCTTTTTCTTTTTTTCTTTTGTTCTACAATAGTTATTTTATCATAGAGAAAAAAGAAAGTCAAGCATAAATTTCTGACAATAAATGTCAGTCAGACACAACTTCGGCAAAAAAATCCCTGAATATGGCTTCATAGGGATTATTTGCACCTTATCCCACAGCATTTTCACCAACACACAGTTTAGATACAAGCGGGATTTTATAAGAACGGACAACAGATTATTATGCCGACTGCTGTCTGTGCTGCATTTTTTTCCAGCTGATAAAACCATAAAAATCATTTATGAGGAAAATTACAAAGCAGGATATCATGGTCAGGCATGAAATGTCGGAAACAGCTCCCAGCGTCCACAGGATAATCAGAATAAGGTCATTTGCCGCATAGGCAAGGGCGTAAAAGGGACTTCTCCGGAAAGTAAGGTATGAAGCGGAGAAGCTTGTGGTTATCGATATGGTGCTGATAATAAGATTTGCCGTATTGAAAGCTTTCAGGATAAAATAGAAAATAAAAGTTACAACAGCTGTCAGGAAAGCAATGAACAGGTATTCCTTTCGGTCAAGACGATTTACAGAGACTTCGGAGCTGTTTTCGCCTGACATATTTCTCAGCCATGAAATAAGAGCAAGTACAGCCATAGGTGCAGTCATTCCGAGATATGTTATCATTTCTCCGTAGTATCGGAATCTGAAAGAAATAACAGCGTAAAGAGCAGCAAAAATAATTATAAGCACCTGTCCGACAGGATTTCCCTTTGCACAGAAAATCAGGGATGCTGCACCTATCATTGAAGCTGCAAAGGTCATATAGTTTTCTCTGTCAAAAAGCAGGAATGATACAATAATGACAAGCTCTGAAACAGCCCACAGTCCAAAATCAGTACGAGAAAAGCTGTCAAATATTTTTTTCATAAATTACCTCCAAAAAATAAGCATTCATATACACATCTTCTAAGACCTGACGATGTGTAAAATGAATGCTTTTTCACATATTATACCCGGTGGCACTGTACATATTATATCATGTATTTTTTTGTGTGTCAAGGAGTGATGAAGCAGAAATCAACTAATTACTTTGTCGGGCAAGCCGAGGAAAGAAATACAGAACCGTCCGTAAAGCTTCGCTGCGCTTGCTTTACTGCTTTGTCAGGGGGGCTCTGCCCCCCTCTTACACCCCCTGCCAAAGGGTTAATAAACCCTTTGGAATCCCACCTTGCGGCTTCGCCGTTTTTTCTCATTAATAAATATCTGCCAGAAATCGTGGCATAGGTTCGAGCTTGTGTCTGCTTGCCCTGTACATTCTGTCAATTTTTGCTTTAAGCTCCGGCTTATCGCTTAAATCGGTGAAACCTCTGATATAATCGTCAAGCTGAGCGTAGCTAAAGCCGAGATTTTCCTCATCAGTCTTTCCGCAAAGTCCGTCAATGGGCGTTTTGTGTACCAGATGGTAGGGAAGTCCAAGATAGTCACCGATACCAACGACTTCAGTAACAGTCAGGTCAGAAAGAGGGCTGAAATCACCGGCACCGTCGCCGAATTTTGTTGCATAGCCAACCCAGTCCTCTGAGAGGTTGCAGGTGTTGACAACACGTCCTCCGATGCAGGCAGCGGCGGCGTACAGTACAGTCATGCGAAGCCTTGCCGGAGTATTGATTTTTGCCTGCTGAGAGATTTCTGTCTGCTTTTCAAGCTCCGTCATCAATCCCAGATAAGCCGGCTGAATGTTGACCTCCATGCATGGAATTTCCAGAGTATTAACGAGCAGTCGGCTGCAGTCAATGTCAGACTGAATGCCCTGCGGCATTAAAACGCCAAGGATTCTGTCCTTTCCGAGAGCCTGTTTGCAGAGTGCGGCAGCTACAGAGCTGTCCTTGCCGCCGGATATTCCGATAACAGCCTTTGTATCGGGAGAAGCATTTTCTTCAAAATAAGCTTTTATCCAGCTTATGATTTTTTCCGCAGTTTCAGCGGCATCAAATCCTCTGAATTCATTTCGTATCTGCATGAGGATTCTTCCAAGATAATTTTCGCCTGTTCCGTCGCCCATGCCCCAGAAAACATCTCCCCAGTCATTGCCCTCAATAAGCTCCTCATGACCTGTTTCAATAAGCTTTTCACAGAGGGCAGGATTTTGTTCGAATTTTGCCCTGCAAACTCTGTACATTTCCTTTACCTTGATTTTTTCCCAGTCAGACCTGAGATTTACTGCTCTGCCCCTGCTTTTTGCAGCATCAGGACTTAAATCAGCAAATTCCCTGCGAAGTGCAGGTTCAGCGGCTTTCTGTGCCTGAAAGGCTGCCTCGCTGTTTCTGAAAGTGATACCGTCCACAGTAACCGGACATTCATAATAATTGCTTAAAAAGCTGTATGTTCCGCTAAATGCATTAATCATCAGAATTTACCTCCATGTAATCTGTTCCGGATTTCAGCAAGCGAATATTCTCTGAGCATTCTGCCGTCTCTGAACACCGGCACAAACATATTTATATCAGCAGTTTCCTTAATAGTATCGGTAGTGTATCCGTCCCTGCATACTATCTCACCATTGTCGTCTTTGTAAACGCAGCACATTCCTCTGTGAGATTTCTTGCTTATTTCGTGATTGGGGGAATCCTCCACAGCAATGAATTCACCGTTAATTTTTCTGTAGTTTTTGGGAGCCTTGAAAATTGGAATCTGCTTACCGTTTTTATCCTCGCAGTAGGTAGCTTTTACTGCAATATGGAATGTATCACGGGTAAACGGAGCAAGGGTATCACCTGTTTCAAGGCACTGCATTGAGAAGCTGCCTGCGCCCAGTACAACGTTATTGCAGGCAAAGCTCTTTTCAATAAGCACATTGTAAATAGCCTCTGCACGCTGAGGAGTAATAGAATCCCCGTAAATAGCCCTTACATGATTGTCGAGAACCTTATACCCCTTGCTGTTGACAGTTCCGCCGAAGATATCCCATAATCTGAAAACTGTCTCTGTAACGACTTCCACAGGGTCACCGCTGTCGCCTCTGATGAGAAGCGTCCCGTTATGGTTCATGATTTCCTCTTTAAGCTGGGGCAGAATATTATTGACTACGTTCCAGTAATCGTAGCTGTCGGAAACTACGGAGAATGATGTGTCAGGATAAAGCTCCGTAAGAAGTCTCCTGAACATTGTTATCTCATCACCGTCAAAGGCATAGTTTGAGCACATTACCGAATGTTCCGTTGAAACAGCACCATAGGCAACAGGTTCTTTGGTGCAGTCACAGTTATAGTATTTTTCAAGGTAGGGAACAGCCGGAACAGTTGCTGTATTGAGAAATGACAAGCAGAACGCAGCGGAAGATTTTACAGCGGAGGAAAGTGATTCCTGACCTCTGAAAGAGAAATCACCCAGTGCCTTTGCTCTCGGAACATCGTCTTCTGTGCTGATATCGTAATATTTGTTGACTATCTGCCTGTACATATATCCGACATTGGCAGAAATCATGCCGTGCCACATTTCAGCAGAGAGAACGCTTTCAATGTACTCCACTATCCATGGGAAATCGGGGTGAGTATTAGTCAGCTGAATCATTGGAACTTTTACCGGAACAATGGTACCCTCCGGAAGTGCGGAGACTTCAATGGGTAGATAGCCAAGCTTGTGGAGATTCCTTATCATTTCCTTGTTGTAAGCCTGGGGACCGAGGGTATTATCGATAATGCGGAAGTACTCCTCTGTGACAGCTTCAAAGGGCTTGCCAAAAAAATCCCTGTCGAAAGCTTCTATCATAAATTCCTTGATAAAAGCCTGTAAACCAAACATTATCAGCTTTTCCTCTCCCTTTATTCTTGAACCTCTTGGAGTAAGGTATGAAACGATTTTTGAGAGGTCAGCAGGGTACATTTTTGCGTGTGTAGCTTTATAAAAATCAATATTGAGCATAGGATTTGCCATAAAAACCATTCCTTTCAGTTAAGGCAGTCAAGTATAAAAAGCTTATGAGTATCATTAAGAGTACACAGCGAATTTGTGGTGTAGATACGGTGAATCAGGTCGCCTTTGAGAAGCTCACCCTTTTCAATTGAGTTTTCGCAGTGAGTGAAAAATACGTCAATATTTTTGCAGCCCATGCTTTTCAGTTTTTTCGCCGAGTGAAAAACAGTTCCTCCGTATGAGCATATATCGTCAATAATAAAAACATTTCTGTCTTTCGGCGAATCTCCCGCAATGTCCAGACCAAGAATTTTGCCGGTAGACCAGTCTCTTTTCTTTATACCGAAGCCTGTGTGCTTACAGTCAGGAAACAATCCGGAATACCTTTTGCAGCTGCCCTCATCGGGGAAGAAGATGTAGTCATTTATGATGTCGAAACCGGAGCTTTTTATTGCTTCACGGATATATTTTTTCGGAGAGAGATTAGTACACCTGTCCAGCAGAGCCGCTCCGACACTGGAGTGAACATCAAGGACAATAACCCTTGAAAAGCCGAGAGAATTTATCATCTGACAAAAATATTTCAGTGTAAAGACTTCATAGTCGTTGTGAACTCTGTCCATTCTTGCGTTGGGAAGATAGGGGAGGTAAAGCTCTGTATCTGCATGAGGAAAGCGTTCCTGCACGTTTTTGGCAAGATAAGCCAGGATAAGCATTTCCTCCTCTTTTTCGTACTTCCACGTAAAGCGGAAATAATCGTTCTGACTTATGCCTGAAAGCTCTAAATCAATTTTAAATGTGCCGTCGGGGTATCTTATAATCTCCGGATAAATAATTTCACCGGATTTGAGCAAGAGGTTTATCATACTGTCTCCTTTCATATAACGGTAATCTGACAGATTTTCATAGCTTCAAGTGCATTTTTGTGGGTTTCGGGAGAAACACCGGCACAGCAGCTGCTGTCAACGATTATTTCGGCTTCGGGGAAAAATGCTTTGAGCAGCATTGCGTTTGAGATTACGCATATATCAGTGCAGACACCGAAAAGCTCAATTTCATCGGGGGATTCACCGCATATTCCGGTGATTATCTCCGGCAGTTCCTTTGCTCCGAAGGTGCATTTTTTAACCTGCTGCTTTTTTGATACACAAGACATGGCATTTTTTAACTCATCAGGAAGCTCCCAGCCCGGAGTTCCTTCGATACAGTGAGGAACGGGAAGCTTTCTGCCCTCCTGAGTATCCATGTAGCTGTTCTGGTGCGTATCCATAGTGTAAAGAAGCACAGCATTTTCATCAGCTCCGATTTTCTTGACCTTTTCGCAGACAGCCGGAAGAACTGCCGTTGTATCGGGGTTACCAAGAACTCCGCTGATAAAGTCATTCTGCATATCGATCATAATAAAAGCTTTCATAAAAAATCACTCCTGTAAGATTTATTAATGTGGTAAAAAGCGGCGAAGCCGCACGGGGGATTCCAAAGGGTATAAACCCTTTGGCAGGGGGTGTACGAGGGGGACAGAGTCCCCCTGACAAACCAGTAAAGCCAGCGCAGCGAAGCTTT
>JAEDLA010000066.1 GCA_016295545.1 Oscillospiraceae bacterium
TTCAAGGTCAGTCAACGCAGAGTGACGGAACGATAGCTGACAAATTTTTCAGCAGATTGATGTGGAATTAGTATAATACTCAAAATCCCCGTCAGCACGGGGATTTTATTATTTCAGATTAAACACTTGACTTTATGGCGATTTTGTCGTATAATGTAATTAACAGTAAAAAGGAGGAAAAAGCCGAAAATGCAAATAAACAGCGAAAAAACTCCTTCAACGGTAGACGGCGTTAGAGCCATTGAATTATTTTACCGCCCTGTAAGGCGTATTTCAACAGGTGCACCTGTCTTTTATCAGTCTGAGATGCGGCTTAATTCACCGCTTATAGGCACAATGCTGCCCGATTACTACCGCACATCAGCAGAACATTCCGGACAGATAGTGAAGCTTTTCCGCCTCGGATTTGCCCAGCTGCTGCGCTCAGTTAAAGCTTACGAGGAAAAAGGCACTCTGCCCAAACATATAAGTATATGTCTGCCTGTGCGCTATCTTCGTGACGAAAAGTCTGCCGGCGAAATTATCGAAATGTGTACACGTTTTGAAGCCGAGCCTGACAATATATGCTTTGAAGTTTCCTCCGACCTCCTGTTTGAAAACGACGGACTTGCTGCTGCCGCAATGTCAGCTCTGTCCGCTGAGGGATTCCGCTTTATGCTCTCGGATTTCGGCATGGCAGGTGCTCCCCTTACAGGAATTGCAGATTTCCCTGTAGATTATGTTATCCTTGACAAAGCACTTTACTTTTCCGCCGGAAAGGGTGAACGGCAGAATGCCTGTATAAAGGCTCTTGTTGGTCTTGCCTCTCAGCTTGGCGCTGAAACTATTGCTCCCTGTGCTGACAAGGAACAGGAAAAACAGGCTGAAAATCTCGGCTGTCTTTATACAGTAAGCGGCAATTTCACCGGAGGAAGATACGCTTTCAGAAGAAAGACAGATAAATAATAAGGAGGTGTATTAAGTGCCGGATATTGCTGAAAAAGAAGTTAATTCACCAGAAGCGGAAAAACAAGCTCCAGCTGAATCGGAGAAAAAAGCTCCTGATGAACCGGATAATCAAGCTCCTGAAAAACCGGATAAATCCGAAAAAAGGAAAAAGAAAAAAGATACTTCTGTACCAGAAGAAGATAATAATTCCCATACTGTAACACTCAGGCGAAATGTTGCGGAAATAAAAAAATATACCGTTATTATGCGTGTACTTGCAGTTCTTACAATTATTCTTATAGCTGTAATTTCCATAGGCTATGCTATCTCCTATTTTTATGACAAGTTCGGCTGCTTTACCGTAAAAGTCAGCAAGTATGATATGATAAATCAGGGACTTACCCTTTCTGAAACTCCTGATTATGATAAATCCATAGCCGTTCTCAATGCAGATATAGTTTATGATATGACAAATATCAGCGGTGAGGACCTGCCCCCCAACATCGACAAAATAAACGGCAGCCACAACGGAGATAACTATATTGCCTATACCTTTTACCTTATCAATGCAGGCGAGGATACCATTACATATCAGGGAAGCCTTAATATTGAAAGCGCAGAGGGCGGAGTTGACGAAGCAATTCGTGTTGCCGTTTACCAGAACGGTGATAAAACAGTCTACGGCAAGACAAAATCCAGCGGCGCAGGAATCGAAAAGGACTGTGACTTTGAATTCGCTTCTTCAACTAAAGTTATGACAAACAAGCACGAGGATTTCAAACCCGGCGAAAAGGACAAGTATACTATCGTTATTTGGCTTGAGGGTAATGACCCCGACTGCACAAATGAAATTATCGGCGGAACTATGAAACTTGGCATGAATTTCAAAATAATTGAAAACACTTAATTTTTAAGGAGAATTTTTATTATGAAAAAAGCACTCAAAATTACCTTCAACATACTCTCGTGGATTGTTCTTATCTTTGCACTGATAATTACTCTGCTTGTGTTTACCGCAGACAGAAATAACGGTGTTTCAACACTTCTGGGATTCATGCCGTTTACAGTTGAATCTGACTCAATGAAGCCGACCTTTGAAAAAAATGACCTTATCATCTGCCGTGAGGTTGACGATATAAACTCTCTCGCTGAAAATGATGTCATCACTTTCTGGACCATTATTGACGGCAAAAAGGTAAAAAATACCCACCGTATCGTTGAGGTATGCGATTCCGGCAGCACAAGGTCCTTTATCACACGAGGCGACAACAACGGCGCAAATGATGATATTTCCGTTTATCCTGCCGATATTATCGGTAAATGGACAAATGTAAAGATTTCCGGCTTCGGAAAGGTAATGAGCTTCCTCCGTACAAAAACCGGTTTCTTTATCTGTATCCTCATTCCTATGGCACTTTTCTTCCTCTTTGAGCTGTATAAGATGATTGTTACTATCATCGAAATCAAGCGTCCGGCTCTTTCTGCCGCCGACGAGGAGGAAATCAAGCGCAAGGCAGTTGAGGAATACCTTAAGGAACAGCAGAACGCAAAGGAAAACACTCCCGAAAAAAGCGGAGAATAATAAAGTATGAATAATTTTTGGAAATGGATCTTCATTTTTATCTCGGAGATTCTCAAAGGCTTCGGAAAAATTTTTATGGGCTTATGGTCCGGACTGAAACAGATTTTCGATATCAGGGAATACGTTAAAATATTCAAGGAACATTCCGGCAGCTTCAGCATTCTTGAATGGATTCTGGCTATTCTGTCGATTCTTCTCGTTATTGCTGTATTTGTTCTTGTGGGTATAATGATTGTTCTTGCCATAAGAAAATACATACGATTCCGTCATACTATCGTCAGCGAGGAGGATCTCCTTGAGGAAATTGCCGACCTGCAAAGACAGGTTCTTAAACTTAACAAGGAAAAGGACGAGATTATTGCAATGAAGGTTTCTCAGCTCGGACTTTCCCCCAATATGATCGGCGATTCAGTCGTTGCAGAGGCTGCTGCGGAAAGCGGAGCTGCTCCTGCAGAGGAAATGGTTACTGCCGACGGCGTTGTTCAGACCAGCGATTACCGTTTTTCCAAGCTTATCGAAGTGGACAATTTCTACAAGCATTACACTGCTCCGGATTACGACCAGTCAATGGATCTTGCTAAGCTCTGTGAAACCTACAGAAACTTTGCGTGCTCCAGAATGCACCTTTTCTATGAGCTGAAAACTATATGGCTGTTCGTTGCCGGACTTGCCTCCACTAAACTGCTGATTTTACAGGGTATTTCAGGTACAGGTAAAACCTCACTCCCCTACTCTTTCGGCAAGTTTATCGGAAAGGATACTACTATTGCTTCTGTTCAGCCGTCATGGCGTGACAGAACCGAGCTTTTCGGCTTCTTCAATGAATTTACCAAAAACTTCAATGAAACAGAAGTTCTTAAACGTATTTACGATTCCAGTTACAACGACGATATAAACCTTATTCTTCTGGACGAAATGAATATCGCCCGTGTGGAATATTATTTCGCAGAAATGCTTTCTATTCTCGAAATGCCCGATCCCAACGAGTGGAAGCTGAGCCTTGTCCCCAACGAATGGAGCACTGACCCTGTTCATCTCGATCACGGAAAGCTCTGTATTCCGCAGAATCTCTGGTATATCGGTACTGCAAACAACGACGACTCAACATTCTCTATCTCGGATAAGGTATATGACCGTGCTCAGCCTATCAATCTCGATTCAAAGGGTGTGGCTTTTGACGCTCCGGATACTCCTCCGGTAAGAATCGGCTTTACAAGGCTCAATGCACTTTTTGCTGAGGCTATAAAGAATAATCCCATAAATCCTGAGAATCTGCGTAAAATACAGAATCTTGACCTGTGGGTAATCGAAAAGCTGAGAGTTGCTTTCGGTAACCGTATTATCAAACAGATGAACCTTTTCGTTCCTGTTTACGTTGCCTGCGGCGGCGAGGAAATAGACGGCATCGACTACGTTCTTGCTACAAAGATTTTCAGAAAGTTTGAATCACTTAACCTTGCTATGCTCCGTGATGAGCTGAAAGAGCTGTGCGTTTATTTGCAGAAATCCTTTGGCAAGAATAATATGAAGGAATCTATCGCTTATCTTGAAAGACTGCAAAAGCTCTACTAATACCAGCTTTATCTGTATGGAGAGCCTGCACAAAGGGCGTTTCCTGAAGCTCTGATGTCTTTTAAAAGTATATTTAACGAAATGAGGAGAGAGAATTGGGCGGAGAAATCAGCAAATGGTACAAGACCTTCAAAAGCTCTGAAAACAGCCTTGCTTCTATGGAAGCCCTTGTCCGTTCGGGAAAAAATTCAATTTCCTTTAATCGCAGAATAATGAAAAAAACCGTGGACCTTTCCTGGGTAGACGCTATCGAGGAGGGACTGATACATATTGACAAGGTTATCAGAAATCCACGAGTTACTATTGAGGATTCGGAAGAAATAGTTCCTATTGCCCTTTCAAAAAAAATTACTGTTGAATCAATCAAGCATCTTGCTCAGCATACCAACCTTATTCAGGAATATGACAGGAAAACAGGCAAGATAACACCCTCAAAGGTGCTCAATGTCTATAAAGAGGAAAGTCTGCTGACCTATGAAAATAAGTTCCTTAACACTCTTATTGACCGTCTTTATATTTTCGTAACCCGCCGTTATGAAAAGCTCAAGGAAGTCACTAAAAATGAGGACGCTTATACTGTTGATTACAGCACCAATACAAATTACGGCAACGGCGGCTCATGTAAATTTTCCATGAAGGTGGAAATATCCGATGTGCCGGAAAACACCTCCGGTTCAGGCTATTCTACATGGGACAGAATTGAAAAAATCAAACTGGCTGCTGAAAGCTATAAAGGCTCTAAATTCTGTCAGAAAATGGGCAGTGCTTTTATACGCCCTCCTGTTATGAAAACAAATGCCATTATGAAAAACGTCGATTTAAAGGCGTGCCTCGTGCTGTGGCAGTTCATTGAGGGCTACGACAAGGTAGGATATGACATTTATACTGCTGATTCTGCACAGAATCCCTCCGAGACATTTATTGCCGACCTGGGCAGAATGGCTGCCATGAATTATATGCTTCTCGGATTTCACATCGGCAAGGAGAATGCCGACGACATTAAAGGAAAAAAGAGCAAAGCATATTCCCCGAAAATTCTCAAACAATTCAACATTGAAGACCCTGCCGAATATGACATCACCATTGAGGAGGAGAAAAATCTCGCCAACGGCTATAAGCTTACTCGTCCTCTGCCTGAAAATTACGGGGAAATAGTCAGCGAAATCGATAAGGTCATAGCCATCGAAAAACAGTATCTCGTGGACGAGCAGAACCGCATTATTGAGGAAAAACGTGCTGCCGAGGAAGCTGAACGCAGACGAATCGAAGAAGAAATGCGGCGTGCTGAGGAACAGCGCCTTGCCGCTGAACGTAAGCGTGAACAGCAGCGTATCGCCGAGGAAAAGCGTCTCAGAGAAGAAAAAGAAAAGAAGCTTCGTGAAATCATGGAGCAGAAACGGCGTGAGGAGGAAGAACGCCTGTTCCAGGAACAGGAAGAACTTAAACGCCGTGAGCGTGAACGTGCCGAAGCTGAGGAACGTGCAAAAGCAGAAGAAGAACAGCGTATTCTCGAAGAACAGAAACGTATCGAAAGCGCAAAACGTGCCGAAGCCGAGCTTGCTCATGCCCTTGAAGCCGAAGCAGAAGAAACTCCTGAAAATATTGAGGAAATCAAAAAGCAGCGTGAGGAAGAAGAAGCTGTCCATCAGGAACGTGAAAAAGTCAACGCTGAACGTGTTCAGAGACTTCGTGCTGAACGTAAAATCATCGAAAGCAAGCCTTTTGAGGTTATTTACGCTGAATATTCAAAAAATCCATATTATGTCGCAAAACGTGGCATCAGGCTTATCCTGAAAGCTATGGGACATACCGAAAATACAAGCAAAATGACTCCGGAACAGCTGGAGCTTCTGAAAATCGACCAGCGTCTTGAAAAATACAGGCTTGAAGAAAAGCGTGCTGAACGTGAACGCAGACTCAGAGAAAAAGAAGAAAAAAATCGTGTGCAGGACGTTTTTGATATGTATTCGTCAAGCGCTTTCAGACAGCGCAGATATAAAATCAGGAAATTTTTCTCCCGTCGAGGCAAAAAATGAGATTCCTGAATTATCTGAAAAAGGCTTTCACAATTTTTTTCTCTGCTGCACTGGCTGCAATAATTGGTACAAATGTTTACATAATGGTGTGCGGTATTCGTGGAAAGCCTGCATTTATCGGCAATGTCTGCATTCTCAGAATTTCTACCGGCAGCATGGAGCCGTCACTTCATGTCGGTGATTTTATCATTGTAAAAAAAAATCTTACCGACAATTTGCAGACCGGTGACATAATCTCCTTTTATTCTGAGGATAAGGAGATTTACGGTAAAATCAATACTCACCGCATTGTAAAGAAAGCGTCCGGCGGATTTGTTACCCGTGGCGACGCTAATCCCACTGAGGACAGCGTAATTGTTCATGAAGATAAGGTTATAGGCAAATATACCGGAAAAATCAGGTTTCTGAGGTGGCTCGGTTCATTTGCTTCTTCAAGAAAGCTTCTGATGCTTGCGGTCATTCTGCCAACCCTCGCTCTCTCGGTTTATGAGGTAGTTACCATTACTAAAATCAAAAATGAATGCGATGAGGAAAAGAAAAAAATTCTGCGTGAGGCTATCGACAGAGAAAAGGAGCTTCTTTACAAAAACAATTATCAGTTCAGTGAGGTGAATGAGCTTGAATCAGGAAAAAATAATGAAAAGGAAAATGCTGACAGCAATAGCATTTAGCATCATTCTCACCATTGCATTATGCATTTTTATCGGTCTGTACGCTGACGAAAAACAAAAGGTACAGCGGACTTATAAGGCTCAGTACATGGAGAATCTCACTATGACTTATGAGGAGATAAATATTTATCTCGAAAAGGGAACAGACTTTGATAAATATTATAACATGATCCTTTCAGATATCGGTACGGCACGAACTCTGATTTTCCTGATAGATGATTACAGTGCTGAAAAGCAGAACATCATCAACGAACTTCACTTCTGCTTTGTAATGTACCCTCAGCAGATGTCAGGTAAGTTTAAAGAGATTTCAGAAGCTCTTGAGGATATTACCGAAAATCTTGACAAGGGCTATAAAGAAGCTGAAGCAATAGTTGATTCAATAGACAAAAAAGGCTCTTAGCGGAGGATTTCCTATGTTTGAAAAAAGAAAAATTATGAAAGAAATTAAAAAATGCCGTAAAACTATTGAGGAGATTGAAAAAAAACGTTCCCGTTCTCAGTCTGCTCTTGTTCAGGCTATCCTGCTGCAGGAGGAGCCAAATGAAGCGGATACTGAATGGTTCAATAAATACACAGGAGAAATTACCGCCTGCCGTAATCACATGATTGAACTGCAAAACAAGCTTAAAAAGATGTAAAAATTTGGTGCATTTCTGAAAGCCCGGTATTTACCGTGAAAACGACTTTCAGAGATGCACTTGTTATTATGATTCAGCTATCAATGCGGCAATAAATACCTATATAATAAAAAGCGGCGAAGCCG
>JAEDLA010000067.1 GCA_016295545.1 Oscillospiraceae bacterium
CTTTGACGGATTTATTTATTTCCGAAGCTCATTCAAGAATAAAGAGCTGATAGAGCGAATTGACCGTGTACTTATAAATTCTCAGAAGCCGGTGCTTGACATAGGAGAAGAAAAACATAAATATTTTGACACAACTGCGATGCACGACTTTGAAGCTTATGAGATGCTTGCTGAGCATCTTATAACTGTACATAACTATAAAAGGATATATTGCCTTACCGGTCCAAAGAAAATAATGCAGGCTGAGGAACGGCTTCAGGGATATTTCAGCGCAATGAAAAAACACGGTCTTTATTATGATAAGGACTGGTATGAGTACGGCGATTTCTGGACAAATGCTCCTGTTGCTTTTGCAGACAGAATAATAAGCGGAGAGCTTGAGAAACCGGACGCTGTAATGTGCGGAAATGATATTATGGCGATCGCTCTTATTGATACTCTGAATGCGGCAGGGATAAGAGTTCCGGAGGATATAGCTGTTACAGGCGTGGACGGCTATGAAAAATCCAAGCTTACTACAATAAGAAAAAATGATTCCCAGTATGGTGCAGAAGCTTTCCGACGGTTGTATCACTCCATGACAGGCAAGCGCTGTAAAAAAACACAGGATAAATTTAACGATATGCTTATAGGCACCACCTGTGGCTGTCCTCCCTCCGTAAGCTGGGATAAAAAGTCCCATACACAGATAATGCAGGAAAAATATGAGGAAATACTGGTGAAAAGTGCAATGATGTTTGATATAATGCGCTCAGACAGCATTGATGAGCTTTTGGCATCACTTAAGCAATATTTGTATCTTATCTATTGCGTAAAGCGGTTAAGGATATTTCTGACGGACAGCTATCTTGAATACCTTGACGGAAAGAATACTGCCCTTAACTTTGAGAGCAGCAGGCTAACCGAGAGGTTCGACTGCGTTATGGGAAATGAAAACAGTAACAGCTGCCGCAATGAATTAACTGATATTCCTCAGTATATTTCAGAAAGCAATGAGCTCCCTGTGGCATATTTTCTGTCTCCTCTGCACTTTAACGATAATTTTTTCGGCGTTGCGGCTCTGTCATTCGGGAAAAAGTCAATGTCATACGGACGTTCGTATATTAATTTTATCAGCTCCATTGAAGCTGCAATGGAACAGCTCCGATTAAAAACGTCCGTTAATAAATCAATGCATCAGTCAGGAATGCCTAATCAGAAGCTGCTGAAAAAGCTTCAGCTCATTCATAATGAAATGGCAGAATCACCTGAACAGAAATGGACTGTTGACCGGATCTGCGGTGAACTGAATATAAGCCGAAGCTATCTTCAGCGTATGTTCAAGGAATATTTCGGTAAGACTATTTTTGAGGAGCTTAATGCTCTGAGACTTGAAAAAGCAAAAAGGTTCCTCCTTGAAACTGATTTGCCGGCAGCTGATATTGCTGAGAAATGCGGATTTTCCACCTACAGCTTCTTTGTTCAGAAATTCAGGGATACTTTCGGTGCATCACCGGCTAAATTCAGAAAAAGCTTTAAATCCGTTGAAAAACAGGATATCTTGTGAAATGTTTTGACGGTGTGAAGCTTTATGGATATGTAATCTGTTAATAAATTGTACGTTTACAAAAAAAGCCTGAAAATTCAGCTGAAATTTTCTGTATTTTCTCTTGCATTTTGATGAAAAAAATAGTAAAATAGATAATGAGTTATTCTGTAATTAGAATCGAATAATATGAATCTGTACAGGCGGCTTTAAGTTTGTCTCTTATGAACAGAACTTCTGCCGGACAGATTCCAAATATTTTATAAGGAGTTATATCATGCCAATCAAGTATGTCTTTGTCACAGGCGGCGTTGTTTCCGGTCTTGGTAAGGGAATCACCGCAGCTTCACTGGGTCGTCTGCTTAAAGCTCGTGGATATAAGGTTACAATTCAGAAATTCGACCCCTATATCAATGTAGATCCCGGTACTATGAGCCCCTATCAGCACGGTGAGGTTTTCGTTACTGATGACGGCGCTGAAACCGATCTCGATCTCGGTCACTACGAAAGATTTGTCGATGAGAACCTTTCTGTAAATTCCAATGTGACTACCGGTAAAATTTACTGGACTGTCCTTAATAAGGAGAGACGAGGAGATTATCTTGGCGGAACTGTTCAGGTAATTCCTCATATCACCAACGAGATAAAGGAACGTATCTACCGTGTGGGAAAGGAAACCTCCACTGATGTCGTTATTACTGAAATAGGCGGTACTGTCGGCGATATTGAAAGTACACCGTTCCTTGAAGCAATCAGACAGTTTGTCGGCGAAGTCGGCAGGGAGAATGCTATGTATATTCATGTTACGCTTCTTCCCTTTATTTCCGGTTCAAATGAGCTGAAATCAAAGCCTACCCAGCACTCTGTAAAGGAGCTTCTTTCCATTGGCATTCAGCCAAATGTTATCGTGTGCCGTACTGAGCTTGAGATTCCTAAGGATATGGCTGAAAAGATCAGCCTTTTCTGCAATGTGCGCAAGGAGGACATTATTCAGAACATGACAGCTCCCTCCCTTTATGAAGTTCCGCTGTGGCTGGAAAATGAGGGACTTGCTGACTGCGTATGTCATCATCTGCACCTTGAAAACAGAAAGCCTGACCTTTCTGAATGGACTGCTATGGTTGAACGTCAGAAAAATGCTCACAAGCACGTTACAATCGGTCTTGTCGGAAAATATGTCGCTCTGCCGGACGCTTACCTTTCTGTTGCAGAAGCACTTCGTCACGGCGGTATAAACAACGATGCAGAGGTTGAAATACTCTGGATAAATTCTGAGGAGATCAATCCCGAAACAGCAGACTGTATGCTTTCAGGCTGTGACGGAATTATTGTTCCCGGCGGCTTCGGAGACAGAGGCATTGAGGGTATGATCGAAGCTATCCGTTATGCCCGTGAAAATATGATTCCTCTGTTCGGAATCTGTCTCGGAATGCAGATGGCTGTTGTGGAATTTGCAAGACACGTTGCAGGCATTCCTGACGCTAACTCCTCTGAATTTGTTCCTGACGGCGAAAACAGCGTTATTGATATTATGGACGAGCAGAAGGATATTACCGAAAAGGGCGGCACTATGCGTCTCGGACTTTATCCCTGCAAGCTTGCTGAGGATTCTCTTGTCAGCAGAATTTACGGCGATAAGCTTATTTATGAGCGCCACCGTCATCGCTGGGAGTTCAACAACAGCTACAGAACTATCCTGCAGGAACATGGTCTGTCCATTGCAGGACTTTCTCCGGACGAGCGTCTTGTTGAAATTGTCGAGATTCCTGAGCACCCCTGGTTTGTGGGAGTTCAGTTCCACCCCGAATTCAAGTCAAGACCAAATAAACCTCAGAAGCTGTTTGCTGATTTTATCAGAGCTTCTCTTGAAAATAAGGAAAACAGAGCTGAATAAAAATAAAAAGGACTGCTGCATTTTGATTTGCGGCAGTCCTTTTTTTCGGTAAACACTCTGCATAAGTGAGCGTTTTCTTTAATACAAATTTTTCAAACAATTTGCTCCGCCAGTCGGATTACGAAGATTTGATAAAGCCAAAAGCTTACAGTCAAGGAGGAAAATTACAGTAATACTGTGATATAGCAGCTTTTGCCACAGAAAAATTTCGTAAGTCAGCCGGCGGAGCAATATTAATAGGAAAATCTGATGTTATCGTTTAAATGGTTTATGAATAAGTTCGATTTTGGAAAATGCTTAAAGTCCGAATGTTACCATATTAATCTTCCATGTACCGTCAGTATCACGGACTAATATAATAGCCATTGTTTCAGCTGCACCATAATCGTCATACTCAGCAAGAATTGTGTACATATCGTCTGTCTGTTTTTCGATTGTCGGTTCTTTTCCTGTCCACTGGAATCCGCAGCCCTTCGGAGAATATCTGCTGTAAAGACGGGGCGTGGAATCAGTTGATGTGGTAATATCGGCTAAAACAGGAGAATCGGAGTCGATAAGACCTGAATAGCGTTCATTAATATAAGAATCCGTAAAATAAGTTCTGAGGTAATTGCGGACATCAGCTACACAGGTAAAGCCGGGTTCAGTAACTCTTACATGACGAGTACCGTCATGACTGTCGTAGTAATCGTCCATGTCATAATCGATAGCAGAACCATTGCCGCCCAGCTGGTCAGTAAAGTCAACAGCATTCATAAAATCGTATGCCATATTTTTGCTGATTGCTAAATCTTCTGTATCCGAAGTCTGAGTGTGTACAGGCTCGTCGGCAGGAGCTTCTGTGGGAGCTTCTACAGCAGCTTCGGTTGTTTTCTGAACAGGTGTGTCATTATTATTTTCAGCAACAGTTGTTACCGGTGTTTCATCAGCAGTTGTGGCTTCTGTCGGAGCTTCTGTTATTGTTGTTGACTGGAAGCTGTCGATTTTCCATTTTCCGCTTTCATTTTTCACCTTGAATACCAGCATATCTGTCTGACCGTAGTTATCATAGGCAATTTTCATCGTTGCGGAATTCTCATCTGCAATATCGCTGAAAATCTGCGGATTACCTGTAAATGTGTATCCTGCACCTCTTGCAGCTGATTTGATGTAAAGCGCTCCGTCAGCGTCAATGAGCCAGGGCTGTTCAGTCTTGAACATTGCTGGATATCTTTCAGCAATAAACTCATTTGTAAGACAGCTTTCCATAAATGCTTTCACATCATCAGTATTGGCAAAACGGCTGTCAGTAACCTTTGCATATTCTGTGCCGTTGTATGCGTACTTCTGATTTTCGTCCTTTGAGATGTTTCCGCCGTATATTTTTTCAATGGTGTTAAATGAATCTGCAAGGGCTGCGGCATCGGCTGCAAGCTTCTTTATAGATTCGCTCATTTCTTTGTTTTCAGGCGGCATGGATTCAATTGTTGAAACGGTTTCAATTTTATCCATTTTACTCAGTCCGGCAATTGCGGCTCCTGTAATGCCCACAACGAGCACCAGTGAAGCGGCAACGGCAAATGCAGGTCGGCTGTACCAGCGTGGCTTTTTATATTCTTCAACGTTGTTAACAGTCTCGTAATCGTTTGTTTCCTGAGTATTGTATTCGTTGTTTTTCATACTCATCTTCTCCTCACATAATTTAGCAATTCGTCTTTTGGCGGACTTGTCAAGGACAGGATACCGGCGTGAAATTTCCTCGATTTTTTTATTGTCGGGAGCAGTCAGCTCATCGAGAAAGTCATATAATTCTTTATCTTTCATAGCAAACGCTCCTTTAAAAATAATTTTCGCTTTCGAGAATCTTTTTTATACGTTCTCTTGCACGAATACTCCGTTTCTGCACGGCAGCAGGAGTCATTGAAACTTTTTCCGATATTTCACGAACGGGAAGGTCGTAAAAATACTGATAAATAATTATAGAAGTATCAGGCTCGCCCAGCGATTCCACGATTTCCCAAAGCCGTTCACGAAACAGCTTTTTCTGAGTATTGTTCTCAGGACTGTCAGCAGAGGGCGGAAGCTCAACTCCCTCATCCTCAATTGACATGGAAATATTCTGACGATATGTAATGCGCTGAAATGCATTTATCGCAATATGCTTTGCAATTGTGCTTATATAGCTTTTCAGCGAGCCTTTTGATTCGCAGAATTTATCGGTGCTGCGAAACACCTCAACAAATACATCGCTGACGCAGTCCTCAATATCTTCACGGCCTGCACAGCCTCTCAGCTTGCTTATCACAATTGCATAAACAAGGTTGCCGTATTTGTCGATAAGTGCAAGATGCGCCTTTTGCGGTGATTTCTTCATCAGATTAAGCCATTCGGCATCTGTCATTGTGAGTCCCCCAATTCCTATGTGAATCGATTCATAAATAACATTCAGACATGGTAGGTGAAAAAGGACAAAGAAAAATAAAAATTTATCTTTTAATCAAAAATCGCTTCTCAGAACAATGAGGTAAGCTGATTGCTTCCTGCTTTTCCCCTCGCCTATGGTGTTTATTTTATTATACCTCTTTTTTTCTCATTTGTAAATGCGTAGATTCAAGATGTCTGTTTTATATTATCAGCAAGCACATAAAGTTAAAAAATAAATATTTCTTAAAACTATTGACTTCCTTTTCAACTTCTGATATAATAATATTGTTCTTGTTGAGAATATGTTTTAGGGGTATAGCTCAGTTGGTAGAGCAGCGGTCTCCAAAACCGCGTGCCGAGGGTTCAAGTCCTTCTGCCCCTGCCAGAACGATAAAGCCTGTATTAAGCGGAAAGCGCCGAAATACAGGCTTTTTTCTTACCTGCTGGATGCAGGTTCAACTGCAATTTTGCAGTTCCGTGTGACGGATTTACAGTCGAAAATCACATGGAATCACACGAAAGTCACACAACATTTACGGTGGTACAATGCTTTAAAGAGTTACGGCACCTTATGCGGTGCCGTTCTTTCTGTTTATGCAAGCAAATACATATAATCTATTTCCCAAAATCAGAAATATCTTGTTTTTGGGAAAAGGAGATGTTATAATAAATGCAGAACAAAACATTTTCGGATATCTTTGTATCAACACATCTACTGTTCTCCTGCTCCATGACGATATGTTGAAATATATTCATGAAGCCAAGCACAAGCCAATATTTATAGATTTGCCAACAGAATGATACTTGAAGCCTCCGTCGGAGGCTTCTGCATTCTCTTTTAATCGATAAAAATCTATAATTATGCAAATCGAATAACTCAATTCGACAAGTTTTTAGAATTATAAGAATTTTATTAGAATCACTCTTGACTTTTTCTTATAAACTTCTTATAATTTAAATAAGGAGGCGAATAAAATGCTTGAAAACGAACTTATTAGTCTTATAAATACTATTACGAAAACTAAGAGTGAGAGTAACTATATCGAAGTGAAATCTGCTAAAAAAGGCTGTCCTAAGCTATTTGATACATTTTCTTCTTTCTCAAATCAGCAAGGCGGAGGCAAAATAGTCTTTGGTATTGACGAAAGCGACGGATACACCATATGTGGAGTTTATGACGCTGCCGATCTTCAGAAGAAGATAATGGAACAGAGTCTGCAAATGGAACCTGTAATCAGACCTCTTTGTACAACAATAGATATTGAAGGTAAAATTGTTGTGTGTGCAGAAATACAGGAAATTGATCTTTTCTCCAAACCGTGCTTTTATAAAGGGGCGGGCAGACTTAAAGGCTCGTATATCCGAGTAGCTGATGGCGACAGGCTTATGTCCGAGTATGAGGTTTATAGCTACGAATCATTTCGAAAGAAAATTCAGGATGAGATCAGAATTACTGAAAGAGCAGATATGTCGGATATTAAGACAACCGCTTTTCAGAAATACTTGCTTGAACTGAAAACAAAAAAAGCTAACCTCGCTGAACTTTCTGAAGAGAAAATCTGTAGATTGCAGGGATTTACTGATGACAACAGACCTACCCTTGCCGGAATAATGCTGTTTTCAGATTATCCGCAGGCATTCTATCCTCAACTGTGTATAACTGCGGTATCTGTTCCTGGAACA
>JAEDLA010000003.1 GCA_016295545.1 Oscillospiraceae bacterium
AGACAACTTTTTCAACAGAACGATATGGAATTAGTATTATAATAAAAAATGAGACTTACCGGATAAGGTGAGTCTCATTTTTTTCTGATTTTATTTTCATAGCCACTACAGGCAATGTATGACAATGATTCACTGTTAATCAAGCAAGTCCGTAAGCGTTTCAGTTACCTTATTAAAAGTTTCGCTTATTTCAGTCATCATGGAGTATGCTTCATTCCATTTATCTGCTCTCATAAGTATGACTTGTCTGGAAAAAAGCTCGTAAAGCGTATCAATAGAGAGATTTCCGCATATTCCTTTAAGGGTATGTGAAGCTTCAAGAGCTGTTTTTTCGTCATTTTCAGATACAGCCTTTATAAGGCTTGCAAATGTACCGTCATTGAGAAACTTTTTCAGCATTTTTGTGTAAAGAGCTTCATTGCCCATAAATCTCTCAATAGCGGTGTCAGTATTAATGCCGACTTGTTTTAATGAAGTAATATCCATATTTTTAGTTTCCTTTCCTGAAACAGGTTTGTTTTTATTTAAAGTGTCGTCCTCTAAGAAAATAATTCCCACTGTTCCGATGTTTACCGGTTTATCTGAAATCATCCATATCGTTCTGCACTGAAATCTGCATTCTATGATTTCAGTGTTTGCAAGAATACAGCCGTTTAAATTGAAGTCAGGCTCTGAAACAGTTGAGTTTGCAGCACTTTCTATGAGCCGTTCAAGACTTTCAGTAAATATTCCGTTTATTTCGGGACTTTTTAGTGGTTCAGCGGTATAAGGGCTGACTCCCATGTATTTTGCACCGGTATCAGACAATGTAAGCAAAGGCGGATTCTTCTGATAAGCAAAGGTGATATATGGTATCTCACTTTCAAAAAATTTTGATCTTCCACGCTCAAATTCAAGCAGCTGGAGCATTTGTCCGGAGGGAAAAAGGTCATTATTGCTGATTATTTCATCGGTAATATTCTGTATCTCAATTTTGCTGCGTATTTCTGACGTATCGGAGTGAAGCTCCTTTTGCAGGTTATCTCCGATATCAGTAAGACATTCAATCAGCAGAGGATTAAATACACCGCATTCTCCTCCGCAGATCATTTCTATAGCTTTTTCATGGGTGAAAGCCTTTTTATAACATCGAACACTTGTCAGAGCGTCGTAAACATCTGCAATAGATACTATCTGTGCAGAAATAGGGATATCGTCTCCTTTAAGACCGTCAGGATAACCTTTTCCGTCATAACGCTCATGATGCCAGCGGCAGATTTCATAAGAAGTTTTCATCAGCGGTTCATTCTGATATTCTGAGAGATTTTTCAGCATTGACGCACCGGCTTCGGAGTGAGTTTTCATTATCTCATATTCCTGCGGAGTAAATCTTCCGGGTTTATTGAGAATCTCGTCAGGAATGGCAATTTTCCCGATATCATGGAGAGAGGAGGCTGTGCATATAAGGCGGATATCCTTCATGGAAAGGTCATATCTGCTTGTTTTTTTCATAAGCTGTTTAAGGAGAAGCTCGGTAATAATATTGATGTGAATAACATGAGAGCCGCTTTCGCCGTTCCGGAATTCAACAATATGGCTTAATATGGATATCATCATGTTATTGTTTTTCTCTTTTTCGTAAGCCTGACTGGCAGCGATATTCACAAGTCTGCGCTGTTTGGCAAATAAAGATATTGTATTTCTTACACGTCTCAGAACAACGGCAGTTTCAAAAGGACGGCTGATGTAGTCCTTAGCGCCAAGGTCAAAAGCTTTTGTAATAAAACCTGGTGCACTTTCCGAAGATATCATAATTACCGGAAGCTCATCAATTATCCCAAGTGTGTTCATTGTCTCAAGAACTTCATAGCCGTCCATTTCCGGCATAACTACGTCAAGCACAACCAGAGAGATATTATTTGATTCCTTCTGCATTATTTCCAGAGCCTTTTTACCGTTTTCAGCTTCATCAACAATATAATCATCTTTAAGAATTTCAGTAAGAATCGCCCTGTTTATCTCAGAATCATCAACTATCAGCACTTTGTATTTTCTCTTGTTTAAGTTTTTCATAATAAGTCTCCTGAGTTGTTAAAAAGTTGGTGTTTTCGTTAAATGTTTACCTGAATAAAGCATCATAAAGTGTTTTTTTCAGCTTTGACAGATCTATCGGCTTTGCAATATGTCCGTTCATTCCGGCGTTAAAGGCTGCCTGTTTATCTTCCTCAAAAGCATTTGCAGTCATTGCAATAATAGGAATAGATGCTTTTTTTGGATCATCCAGAGCATGAATGCGTCTTGTTGCTTCATAGCCGTCCATACGGGGCATCTGAATATCCATAAGGATAAGATCGTATTCTCCGTCAGCTGCTGTTCTGACTTTTTCGACAGCAGCAGCTCCGTCCTCTGCAATATCTGTTTCAAATCCAAGTCCATGCAGAATTTCCACAGCTATTTCCTGATTCAGCTCATTATCTTCAACAACAAGGAGCTTTTTTCCTGAAAAGTCAGGATTATCCTGCATCATACTTTTGTCATTTACGGAGCATGGTGCATCTTCCTTGATAGGTGACTGCTCCTCACTGTTAATTCTGAAATTCAGTTCTACAATAAATTCAGAGCCGTGTCCCGGCTGACTTTCAACGAGAATTTTGCCGCCCATAATATCCACAATACTTTTTGTAATTGACATTCCAAGACCGGTGCCCTGAATGCCGCTTACTGTGGAGGTCTGTTCACGGGTAAACGCCTCAAAGATATGCTTTCTGAAATCCTCGCTCATACCGATACCGTTATCCTTTATGCGAAATTCGTATCCTGCAAAGCCAATGGGAGCGCCGGAGGTCTGTATAACCTTAAAGCTGATTTTTCCCCCTTGTTTTGTGAATTTAATAGCATTGCTGAGAATATTAAGGAGTATCTGATTTAGGCGGAGACTGTCACAGATAACATCTTCATTGACCATATCAACGGTTTCAGCATGAAATTCGAGCTGTTTTGAATCGACATCAGCCTGAATAATGCTGCACAAATCCTTTACCACATCAGGTAGGTGAACCTTTTTTTCAACAATATTGAGCTGCCCGGATTCAATGCGGCTCATATCAAGAACGTCGTTAATCAGACTGAGAAGATGTGTGCTGGATATCTGTATTTTTGAAAGATAATCGCTTACTTTCTCTTTATCGTCAGTGTTTGCCTGTGCCAGTGTTGTATAGCCGATAACCGCATTCATAGGAGTGCGTATATCATGGCTCATGTTGTTAAGAAATACAGTTTTTGCACGGTTTGCGTGCTGAGCCGCATCAAGAGCGTCCTGAAGAACTTTGTGGCGAGCTTCCTCAGCCTTCACTTGTACATCAATATATCTGAAGCCTGTTATAAGTCTGTCTTTTTCGCCGGGAAGTCTTACAAATTTTACCTGAACATGGTGAAGCTCATCATTATTGGATATTCTGTAGTTAAAGGTAAATTCATCGGAATTCTTCAATTTATCCGTAATAATATCAGCTTTTATATTGTGAAGAACCATTTTCCGGTCTTCCTCAATTACGTATTTTTCGATATATCTGCTCCATGAATCATTGTAAGACCTGAATTTACTGTTCCATTCAGTATGAAGATTACCATGCTCTTTCATAGTTGAGGATTTATCATGCAGGGGATCAGTAAGGAAAATATCCGAATAATTATTGCTCAGTGCGCCGACAATTTTCATTTGTTCAATATCATTCTGATTCTTTCGTATTTTCTGTACAGAAATTATTATGTACAGGAAAAAAATGATAAGAGATACAGAAACGACAATAAGCATAATTATACTGGAATTGAGCAGATCCTCGGAACCGGACTTTACTACCTTATTGATGTTGTTTTCCCTCATCAGCGAGGTAATAAACCAGTCAGTATCGGGAATTGCTTTGTAGTATAGATATGTTGCTCCGGCAGATTCTGTAGAATAAACAGCGTATCCGTCCTGACCGTTTTCCCAGTCATTCTTCAATTTTTCAAAGCTGTAACCGGAAGCAAAGTCTGCTGATGTTTCATAAATATCAAAAAGATTTTTGCCCTGAGGATATTCTCCGCTGATATAAAGAAGGTTATTGCCCTCTCTGTCGAACATACGGCAGTATATTTTGTTTTCATTATTCTGGAGCTGTTCTGCTGACATAATACTCTCAACGTTTAAAGCTGTAAAACAGGATACTATATGAATACCAGCTGTTTCAGGCTGTACTACGGGAACTGCTATTACCAGCATAGTCTCTGTATCATAGTTTTTTATGGAATATACGGCAGTATCATTGATTTCCTCTGAAGGAATACCAAATCTTGATGTTCCTGAAAGGGTGCTGTCAGCTGTGTAGACTATTCCGTTTTCATCTGCCAATGCGAAAATGTCAAGTCCGTTCAGATTCTGCATTAAGGAAATATAGCTCTTGACGGACTTCTCATCTTTTAGATATTCTTCATTCAGTTCAGATACAGCCTTATTTATCTGATCGGTTATTTGTTCGATTTTAGAAGCAATTGTACGCACGTTTCTTTCGGCAATTTCTTCAAGGTAGAATTTACTGAGTGAATTTATCATTTGTTCAGATGCTTTTCCTGCATCTCTGAACCAGAAAATTGTACACACAAACAAAATTGCAGCTATAAAAATCAAGGCAGGATATAAAACCGGTCTTAGAAGCAGTTGTTTTTTAGTAGGTTTATCTTTTTTTCGGCTCACTGTTTTCCCTCCGGAAGTAACGTTGTGATAAAACAGGTTACCCTCGTCAATGATGTGATAAATTACTTTTTCCTGATTGACCTGTATTATGTCATAATACTGATGAAACAGATTATCTGTATATTTCTGCTGACTTTCTCACAGTCTGTTGCGAATTTAGTAGAGCAGAGACTAACAGAAATAATATAGATGTTTTAGAATCTGGAATCATGTATTTATACAGCTAATGTGAACATTTCCATAAGCAGGAAAATGAGAAAAGTAAAAATTCAAACATTTATGCTTCGTATACAATTATATTATATCGTATTAAAATGCTAAAGTCAAGCAGCAAAGGCATATTTTTCAAGGATTCTTCTGCGTTGTCAATAGATATAACCCCAAAAATAAATTATTACTTTGTAATGCAAAATGAGCGTATTTTTGAATACAATAATATTTATTTATGAGTATTGTTGAATAAATTAATATAATAATAAAAGCTTGACATTATAAATATTTCTGTTGATTTTATAAAAAATTTATGGTAGAATAGTCTAAAAAAGGAAAGGAAAAAGGTGAAAGTATGATAAAAAGATATTTCAGACCTCTGATGTTGATAGCTGTTCCGATTATGCTGAGCAATATTATATCTCAGGTTCAGATGATAATTGACAGAATGTTTCTCGGTCAAATGAACAAGCTTTATATGAGTGCGCTGGGCAACGTCAATTCTCCGATGTGGACTACAGCTTCTTTCTGCTTTTCAATTACGGTTGGAGCTTCAATTCTGATAAGTCAGGGAGTAGGTGCCGGGCAAAAGGAAAAAATTGAAAGCTATGCTTCTTCCATGATAAAATGGAACAACATAGTTCCTGTGCTTCTGTTCTTTTTCTGGTTTTTCTGCGGAGAATATGTCTATCGTGCAATGGGAGTTTCCGATAATCTTATGCCGATGTGCCTTGAATACACAAGATATTTTTCTCCAATATTCCTGCTTATCGGACTTGAAGGTTCCTTTACGGTAATCTTGCAGACATCAAATTATACAAAACCGCTTGTTTATTTTGGATTGTCCAGGTCACTGCTGAATGTCCTGCTTGACTGGATTCTTATTTTCGGTAAATTTGGCTTTCCTGAAATGGGAATAAAAGGTGCTGCAATAGCTACTACAATTTCTGAATATGCAGGCTTCATCATCTCACTGGCACTGGTAATAAAAAATCCAAGACTAAAAACAATGCCCTCATTCTCAGCCATAGTTTCTGCAAAATTGAAGCCATTTCTTCGTTCAGTCAGACTGGGAATAAACACAGCACTGGAGGATACGGCGTGGAATCTTGGAAATCTTGCACTTATACGTATACTTAACTCCATAGATGAAATGGCGGCAGGAATTTACTCTATCGTATTCAGTATTGAAATTCTTGTAGTCGTAGTCATTGGTGCAATTGGAAACGGTACGCTTACGCTTTCGGGAGAAGCCAAGGGAAAAGGCGATATCCGACAGATAAAGGGCGTATGTATGACAGCGTATATTCTGTCAGTTTTAGTTGCATTTGCAACACTAATAGTCTGCCTGATATTCCCGCATCAGATACTCGGCTTATTTACAAACGAAAAGGAAATCATCACAAGCTGCGGACTGTATCTGATACTTGTCTGCCTGAATTTTTACGGCAAAGCAGGAAATATAATCATCGGCAACGGTATTCGTGGCAGTGGTAATACAATATGGATGCTTATGACACAGATTTTCGGAACATTTATGGTTATCGGCTTTGGTATGCTGTTTGTATATGGCTTCGGACTGGGTATAACCGGAGTTTTCGTTGCTGTTATTGCTGATGAGCTTATACGTGCAGTTATCAATCTGTTTAAGTTCAGAAGTATTCTGAAAAAATGGGAGCAGAATAAACCGCAGTCTGCATAAAATGATTGACTTATGAAGAATAATCCTGTATAATGTGGTTAACAGAATTACAGCGATTCAATAAATTATTTGATTCTGAGAGGAGGAAGATTATGAAAACAAAGTGGCTGAAAAAATTTGCGGCAGGCTTTATAGCGCTGAATGCCTTTGCTTCTGCCATAAACTGTACTGCTGCTGATACGACTGCTTCTGCGCTGCCTGGAGATTTGAACGACGACGGTGTGGTCACTGGTGCAGATGCTGTTATGCTTCAGGATTTCCTTTTGTGCCGTACAGGAAATGCTCCTGAAAATGCAGACCTTAACGGAGACACCTGCATAGATTCTTTTGATATGATAATTATGCGCCAGCTTATCTCCGAAAATATCAGCTCTGTGGATTACTCCGGTTTAAAAATTAATGAGGTTTGTTCGTCAAATGTGAACGGAATTACCGATTCCTACGGTATGCACCCGGACTGGATAGAGCTTTACAACAGCTCCGGCAGTGATATTTCTTTGAATGGTATAGGACTGTCAGACAGTCAGAATAAGCCGTTCCGGTTTACTTTCCCTGATGTTACTATTAAGGCTCATGATTATCTTATTGTTTATGCAACAACCGGCTATGATTCAGTAGAAACTGAGCTTCATGCGCCGTTCAGTATAAGCAAAAGCGGTGAGACTATATGCCTTACTCACCCCGAAAAGGGCGTGATAGACACAATTGAAGTACCGGCACTTGAACCCGATACAACATACGGAAGATATACTGACGGTACTGATAACCTTGCGGTTCTTATTCCTACTCCAATGCAGGCAAACGAGGAGGACAGCACTAAGGTCGATGTTCCCGAATTTTCAGCCGAAAGCGGCTTCTACAGCAGTGAGTTTTCACTGAATATTTCTGCCCCCTCAGGCTGTACAGTCTACTATACTACAGACGGTTCACTTCCAGATATTAATTCAGAAAAATATACAGGTACAATATCTGTCCGTGATCGTTCTTCCGAACCTAACGTTTTATCGGCTAACAAGACTGTAACTTATCCTGACGGCGGTCAGCTTTATACTCCCAATGAAAATGTTGCAAAAGCAACTGTTATAAGAGCTGTTGCAGTTGACGAAAACGGCAATGTAAGCAAGGTGATAACAAAAACTTACTTCGTCGGTTTGGATATGGCTTCACGGTATAATAATCTGCCGGTAGTTTCAGTTTCTATCGAGCCTGATGACCTGTTCAATTATGAAAACGGCATTTATACAACTGGAAAGTACTACGATGAATTTTTAAAGACAAATCCTGACGTAAAGCCTAATCAGGACTGGCTCAAATCAGCCAACTTCACTCAGGAGGGCAGAGAATGGGAAAAGGCGGTTCATGTTGACTTCTTTGAAAGTGACGGTATGCTGGGATTTTCAGAAAATCTTGGTATGCGTATACAGGGCGGAGCTTCAAGAAGCAATAATCAGAAATCTCTGAAATTCTTTGCACGTTCCGAATATGGCTGCGGCTCTGTGAATTACAGCCTTATTCCTGACGCTCTGACAAGTACAGGAAAGGTAAACGGTAAATACGATAAGTTTATTCTACGCAACGGCGCAAATGACATCAACTCTGTAAAATTCAGGGATCCCATGATACAGGAGCTTGTTTCTGACCGTGACATTGAAACTCAAGAGGGACGTCCTGTAATCGCATTCATAAACGGTGAATACTGGGGCGTATATCAGCTTCAGGAGGATTACAGCTCCGACTATATTAACGAGATATACGGCTATAACAAGGAAGATACTGTTATCATAAAATGCGGTTCAGAAGTCGAAGAGGGCGTTGATTCCGATTTGCAGGATTATAAGGATCTGCTGGAATTTGTACGCTTTAATGATATGTCAGATACAGCCAATTATAAAAAGCTCTGCTCAATGGTTGATATTCAGAGCATGGCGGATTATTACGCAGTACAGATTTACATAAACAATCAGGACATTTTCTACGATGAATTGGTGAATAATTACCGTATGTGGAGGACACGCACAGCTGTTGATGATGCAGAGGGTGACGGCAGGTGGCGCTGGATGCTGTATGATACGGAATTTTCTTCAGATGTTTACGGCAAAAGCGAAATGAATGACCTTGACGCACTGAAAAATGCACTTAACGAAAATTCTGATTCAGTGATATTCGCAAAGACTTATCGGGAAAATGCTCAGTTCAGGGAGCTGTTCCTCAATACTGTCATGGACATTGTAAATGTGAATTTCAGCAATGAAAAGGTAAATTCTGCAATTGAAAAATACAATGCCCTGTATCAGCCTGTTATGAGTGAACAGATAAAGCGTTTCGGACCTGACTGGAGAGTGATGTTTATTGACAATTCCTACAGAACAGAGGTTCAGAACCTGAAAAGCTTCTTCAGCAACAGAAAGAACAGCTTTATTCAGGGCTTGCAGCAAAACTATCAGGATGCCGGAAATGTTAATACACTGACAGTTAACGTGAATAATTCTTCACTTGGCAAGGTAAAGATAAACTCAGTTATTCCGGATATCGGCTCAAACGGCTGGTCGGGAACATATTTTGCAGACATACCTGTAACTTTAACTGCGATTCCTGATGACGGCTGTTCATTCACTGGTTGGAGCGGAGATATTTCCTCCTCCGATCAGACCATTACTGTTACCCTTTCTCAGGCTTTGAATTTAAAGGCTGAATTTTCAAAGTGATTTGTAATGAAAGATAACGTTACAGCAAAACTGACTTTCAAAGATGATAAATATGCGTGTGCTTTTGCCGATAAAATCATATCAGAAAGTCAGAAAACAGATGAATGGTATGAGTATTTTGATGACTTTGCCTCATTGCTTGACTATCCAAAATCACTGGTGAGAAATCGTGTATTGTATATTCTTGCGGCAAATGCTCAATGGGATGAAGAAAACCGTTTTGATGCCATTATATCGGATTATCTCACACATATAACTGATGAAAAACCGATTACTGCCAGACAATGTGTAAAGGCTCTTGCGCAGGTGGGTATGGCAAAGCCGCAGTATATTCCGAGAATATTATCCTGCTTGCAGAGTGCTGACTTATCAAAGTACAAGGACAGTATGCGTCCCCTGATTGAAAAGGATATTGCAGAAACTGAAAGGATTCTGACAACGAATACGATTATTTGTTCAGAAAAGCTGTAAAATGCTTATGAAGTAATCGCAATGTAAAACAAATGAAATATAACCCCTCCATTATACCGCCAGACTTTTGTTTGGTGGTATAATTCTTTTATCATTACGCTGCAGTGGACAATGGTCTTTCAGATAAGGAAAAGCAGATGAATTGGAATGACTGAATATGACTTAATTATTTGTTCACATTTTTCATAGGTTACGGAATATATGCTTATAAAAATTTCAAAAATGTATAGAAATTTTCTTCGGAATGTGTTATAATATACTTGTTCTGCTTTATTCGGAACAGCATTTTATTTTGAGGAGTGTATCTGCCAATGAAATATAACAGAACTGAGCTTGGCGATAATATCGGTTTTTCTGCTATTATTGACGATAAGTTCAAAACCAATTCGCTTTTGATACGATTCATTACCGGTCTTGACAGCAAAAACGCTGCTGATAATGCTGTGGGGATAGGTATTCTTACCAATTCAAGCAGCGAATATAAAACACTTGCACAGCTTAATGAAAAGCTTTCTTCTCTGTACGGAGCTTCACTCAGCTCAGGAGCAAGAAAAAGAGGGGATATTCAGGTTCTTCACGTGTCCTCATCATGGATAAACAACAAGTACGCTATCGACGGCGAGGACATTACTTCTGAAATGCTCGGAATCATCTGCGGCTGTATTTTTTCTCCCAACGCTTCAGAGGGCAGCTTCGATAATGAGTCTTTCAGAATTGTTCAGAAAGAGCTTATAGACAAAATCGAAGCCGAAATAAACAATAAGCGAGGTTATGCTCTTTCAAGGGCGGCTGAATTTGCTTTTTCCGGTGAGCCTGCGGAAAATTCCTGCTACGGAACTAAGGAGACTGCCGGAAAGGTAACTGCTCAGTCGGCATATCAGGCTTATAAAAATATTCTTGAAAATGCTCAGGTGGAAATTTTCTATGTTGCTCCTGAGGAAAATCCGGCTGTGGAGCAGCGCCTTAAAAATGAGTTTTCTGCAATATCACGTTCACACAGCTCTGTTAAATTTTATGCCCCCAGTAAGATTAAAGAAGAAGCATTGAGAATTTCTGAGGAATTTGACGTTCGTCAGAGCAAAATGGTACTCGTTTTTAAGACAGAATCCGATGACTGCCATGCTATAAGGCTTCTCAGCACTATTTTCGGTGAAACTCCCGTTTCAAAGCTGTTTATGAATGTCCGTGAAAAGATGAGTCTCTGCTATTACTGTGCAAGCCGTGTACTTTTTGCAAAGGGTTCTCTGTCCGTTGACTGCGGAGTGGAGAGGGATAATATTGAAAAAGCAGAAAAGGAAATACTGCATCAGCTTGATGAGATACGCAGCGGCAATTTCTCCGATGAGGAGCTTTCCAGCGCTTTGATGAGCATTGACAATACTCTTACAGCAGTGGGAGATACTCCTTCATCCTATTCATCATGGTATTTTGAACGCTTCTGCGAAAACAATATTGTAACTCCTGAACAGCAGTTTGAAGCATACAAGGCTGTAACAAGGGAAAGAATAATCAATGCTGCAAAATCGCTGTCGCTTGATACTGTTTATCTTATGCTTAATAAGGAGGTACAGAATTAATGGAAAAAAATATTCTTACAAGCAGCCGTACAGGAGATCAGTGCATTCATGTAAAGCATTCCAGCGGACTTGATGTTTACATCTGTGAAATGAAAGGCTTTTCCTCTGTTGAGGCGCTTTTCGGTACTAAATACGGCTCAATAAACACACGATTCAGGACTTCCGGCGATGCCGATTATACAGAGGTTCCGGAGGGAATAGCCCATTTCCTTGAACATAAGCTTTTTGAAAATGAGGACTGCGATGTATTTGAGCTTTATGCAAAAACCGGTGCAAATGCCAATGCTTTTACCTCTTTTGACAAGACCTGCTATCTGTTCAGCTGCTCCAAAAATTATCAGGATTCACTGAAAATTCTCCTTGACTTCGTTCAGAAGCCTTACTTTACAAAGGAGAGCGTGAATAAGGAACAGGGCATTATTGGTCAGGAAATCCAGATGACTAATGACAATCCTGAGTGGCGGGTATTTTTCAATCTGCTCCGCTGTCTCTATCATAATCACCCTGTTAAAATTGATATTGCAGGTACAATCGAAAGCATTGCTCAGATAGACGCTGACCTACTGTACAAGTGCTATAATACTTTTTATAACCTTAATAATATGGTGCTTGCAATTGCCGGAAATATCTCCGCTGATGAGGTTCTTGAAATATGCGACCAGTGCCTGAAGCCCTGTGAGGATAAGGGGCTTGAATCCGTTTTCCCTGATGAGCCTTCTGAGATAGTACAGCCGGAGATTAGGGAAACTCAGCCTGTGGGAACGCCTATCTTCAATATTGGCTATAAGTGTGCTCCATGCAGCGGCAGAGAAAGACTTAAAAAGTCAATGGCTGCTTCTGTGGCTGCCGGTATTATTACAGACGCTTCATCTGATATGTACCAGAGACTTCTTAACAGCGGAATTATCAACTCAACCTTTGGTGCAGAGGTTTTCTGCGGAGACGGCTATTTTTCCGTTATTTTCAGCGGTGAATCAGCTTCTCCTGAAAAGGTGAGGGACGCTCTTGCTGAGGAAATGGAAAAAATCAGCAGAGGGGGACTGGAGGAAAAGGACTTCCAGCGTATTAAAAAATCTACCTACGGCATTCTTATCCGTGAGCTGAATAACGTTGAGTCTGTGGCTAATCTTATGATAAATGCTCACATGGACGGTGTAAAGCCCTATGACGCCATAGAGATACTTTCTGAGCTGACAAGCAGCGACTGTACTTCATTTATCAGAGATGAGCTTTCTGCTGATAAGCTTGCAATGTCAGTTGTCGAAGGGGCGGTGCAGTAAATGGATACAGTTGAACGTATTACTGATCCGAACATTATCTCATTTCCGAAGCTTGGCTGGGAGTTCAGTATTGATCCCACTGCATTTACCATTTTCGGAATTGATATACAGTGGTACGGAATTATTATAACCTTTGGACTTATTTTAGCAATGCTGTACTGCTTTCCGAAAATGAAACGCTTCGGAATTAATTCCGACAGAGCTGTTGACGCAGTAATCGGCGGAATCATCGGCGGAATTATCGGAGCAAGGATCTATTATGTTGCTTTCCGCTGGCAGGATTACAAGGGTGACTTAAAAAGCATTCTCAATTTCAGAGGCGGCGGACTTGCAATTTACGGTGGAATAATCGGTGCTGTTATCGTTGGACTGATAGTCTGCAAAATCCGCAAGGTAAAAATGCTTCCCATGCTTGATATTGCTGGTATAGGCTTTCTTATCGGTCAGGGTGTGGGACGCTGGGGAAATTTTGTTAATCAGGAGGCTTTTGGCTGCAATACTAACAGTATTTTCGGAATGACCGGCGGTACTATTCAGCAGACAATCATTAATGAAGCTGCTTACATGGACGGCAGTATGTATCAGTCAGGCATTGAAATTTCAGAGAGATATGCAGTTCACCCATGCTTTCTTTATGAATCTGTCTGGTGTCTGCTGGGGGTAGTTCTGCTTTCGCTGTTTATTAAGCGGAGAAAGTTTGACGGACAGCTTCTTCTTATGTACCTTGCATGGTACGGCACGGAACGCTTCTTTGTTGAGGGACTGCGCACGGACAGCCTTATGATAGGCAGTCTGAGAGTTTCACAGGCGCTTTCTGCTGTAATAGTAATTACATCAGTTATTCTGCTTATTGTGATGTTCTTTAAAGTCAAGCGTGAGCCGGAAAGTTTTGTGTTGTATTGTGATACTAATGAATCAAAAGCTCTGCTTGCTGAAGCTGAACAGCAGAAAAACGGTACAGCAGAGGAGAAGAATAATGCCGGAGAAAGCTCCGGTTCAGAAGTAAATAAGCAGGAAAATCCCGTCGAAAAGGCGGCTGATGATAATAAAAAGGAGGATAATTAAAATGGCAAAAATAATCGATGGTAAAAAGGTTTCCGCTGGTGTGAGAGCTGATATTGCTGCTGAGACAGCTAAGCTCAGAGAGGAAAGAGGACTTAAAGTCGGACTTGCAGTTGTTATTGTGGGTAATAATCCGGCTTCAAGGGTTTATGTGAACAACAAAAAGAAAGCCTGTGAGGAGGTAGGCTTCCAGTCCTTTGAATATGCAATGGACGAAAATACAACAGAGGAACAGCTCCTCGACCTCATTACTGTACTTAACCATGACGACAGGGTAAACGGCATTCTTGTACAACTTCCTCTGCCGAAGCAGATAAATGAAAAGGCTATTATCAATGCTATTGTGCCTGAAAAGGACGTTGACGCTTTCCACCCTGTAAATGTAGGAAAAATCATGATAGGGGACTACTCATTCCTCCCTTGTACGCCTGCCGGAGTTATGGAGCTTATAGCAAGTACAGGAACTGACATTACCGGAAAAAACTGCGTTGTTGTGGGCAGAAGCAATATTGTGGGCAAGCCTATGGCAATGCTTCTTCTCCACCAGAACGGTACTGTTACTATCTGCCATTCCAAGACAAAAAATCTCAGGGAGATATGTCTGGGTGCTGATATTCTCGTTGTTGCTGTTGGCAAGGCTGATTTTGTTACAGGCGATATGATTAAAGAGGGAGCAGTTGTTATCGATGTCGGTATGAACCGCCGTGAAAACGGAAAGCTCTGCGGTGATGTAGAGTTTGAATCCGCAGAGAAGAAGGCTTCTTATATTACACCTGTTCCGGGCGGAGTTGGTCCTATGACAATAACAATGCTTATGAAAAATACTCTTACTGCCGCAAAACAGCAGGCAGGTATCTAAATTTTTAGGGAGACGTGTCTCCCTAACCTGCATATATATAAAAATCCCCCTGTCCTCTGAGGAAAGGGGGATTATTTTTACTTGCTTCTTTTATTGCCAATTTTTTCGACCTTCATAAGATTTGTAGTACCTGATACTCCAAGAGGAACACCGGCTGTAATAGCCACAAGGTCGCCGTCCTCAACGAGCTCACGCTTTTCAGCAGTCTCAACAGCAGTATCAAAAAGGTCGTCAGTATTTGTTTTTTCATCAATTATGAACGGGAGAACTCCCCAGCTCATATTCATCTGGCGGCAGACAACTTCGCTCATTGTACAGCCGATTATTGGACAGTCCGGACGGTATTTTGAAATCAGGCGAGCAGTCTGACCGCAAAGAGATACGGTAATAATTGCCTTTGCATTCAAATCGTGAGCTGTTGTAACAGTTGCATGAGCTATGGCTTCTGCTACACTGCTGTTTATTTCTGTACGGCGTGCTGCAAAATTGCCCTTGTAGTCGATGTTTTTTTCAGTTGTTTCAGCAATAAGAGCCATAGTTTTTACAGCTTCAACAGGATAAGCTCCGGCAGCTGTTTCTCCGGAGAGCATAATAGCACTTGTGCCGTCATAGATTGCATTTGCAACGTCTGTTATCTCTGCACGGGTAGGACGGGGATTGCTTATCATGGATTCAAGCATCTGTGTTGCAGTAATGACCTGTCTGCCGGCATTGTAGCCTTTGCGGATAATGTCTTTCTGAATAGCAGGAATCAGTTCGAAAGGAATCTCAACGCCCATATCGCCACGAGCAACCATAATTCCGTCGGCAGCTTCGAGAATCTCATCAATATTTTCAACGCCGTCAATATTCTCAATTTTTGCAATTATCCTTACATCGAACCAGCCTAAGCTGTGAGTGAATTTACGGAGATAATTAATATCAGCAGCTGTGCGGACAAAGCTTGCGGCAATGAAATCAAATCTCATTTTTGCGCCAAATTCAAGATCACTCATATCCTTTTCGCTGAGGTACGGCATGGAAAGCTTTACTCCGGGAACATTGATTCCCTTGTTGTTGGAGAGGATTCCGCCGTGAATAATACGGCATATTATCTCCTTGCCTGTGACTTTTTCAGCCTCCATTTCAATTACGCCGTCATTGATCAGTATTCTCGTACCTGCGGTAACGTCTTTGGGAAGATTTTTAAAGCTGATACTTCCGACTTTGTCTGTACAGGGAACATCTTCAGTTGTCAGAGTGTATATATCGCCGTCCTTTATCTCAACAGGCTTATCGTCCACAAATCTGCCGAGACGAATTTCAGGACCTCTTGTGTCAAGAAGTGTAGCAACAGGCAGATCAAGTTCTTCTCTGAGATTTTTTATCATTTCAAAGCGCTGTTTGTGAATCTCATAGTCACCGTGCGAGAAGTTGAAACGTGCAACATTCATACCGGCTTTCATAAGCTCACGCATAATGTCAACGTTATCAGTAGCAGGACCTATTGTACAGACAATTTTAGTTTTTCTCATGAGAAATATCTCCTTTAAAATTATAGTCCGGACGGACAGAATGAATATTGATGCAAATAGAGTGGAACTTCTTGCTTTTGCAGCTTATATATCAGAGCTTTCGCATTTTAGCGAAATTAGCCATGATATTTTTAGTACCTACCTTATCAAAGGCAATTTCAAGAAGGGCGTCATTAGCCATTTTTCTGACGGAGAGAACAGTGCCTTCGCCGAAAGTATTATGAGCCACTCTGTCACCGGTATTATATTCTACAGAAGATTTTGTATTATTTCCGGCGAACATTTTATTTCTTGCAAGCTGCTGCTGGAGTGTAGCTGAATGAATAGCTGAAACACTGCTTTTTTCAGATGCGGATCTGCTTTTCAGCGCAGCGTTATTGTCATGCTTTTCTATAAGGGAACTGCCAATCTCACGCATGAATCTTGACGTAATATTATGCTGCGTCTGACCGTAGAGAAGCCTCTGTCCTGCACTTGTCAGAATAAGTTTATTTCGTGCTCTTGTAATTGCAACGTATGCAAGGCGACGTTCTTCCTCGAGGTCCTCCTCGCTGTCAAAGGAACGGGAACTTGGGAAAATTCCGTCCTCCATGCCTGTTACAAAAACATTTTCAAATTCAAGACCTTTAGCGGAATGAACGGTCATCAGAGTAACCTTGTCCTCAATGCCGTCGTCACGGTCTGCTTCGGTGTAGAGGGCAACTTCTTCAAGAAATTCGCTGAGTGAGGGAGCTTCCGCTTCTTCCATATATGAAACGATAGTAGAACGAAGCTCCTGTACGTTTTCTATTTTGGCATCTCCGTTTTCAAGAGCTTTCAGGGAATTAAGATAACCTGTTCTCTCAAGGAGATAGTCGAAGAACTGATCCAGAGGAAGCTCCTCTGCTTTGGCAGTAAGATCCTCAAACATATCAGCAGCATTTTTCAGTGCGGAAGTTTTTTTGGAAAGCAGGGGATAATCGGTACAGTTTTTCATTACCTCAAAGGGAGTAAGTCTGAGGTCACGGCTTATATCTCTTATGATACCCAGAGTTGAGTCTCCGATACCTCTTTTGGGTTCATTGATGATTCTGTCAAACCTCAGCTGGTCGTAGGGATTGTTTATAACGCTGAGATATGAGGTGATATCCTTGATTTCCTTTCGGTCGTAGAATCTCATTCCGCCGTAAACACGATAAGGGATACCGCTTCTGACCAGAACACGTTCTATTACATTTGACTGTGCATTCATGCGGTAAAGAACGGCATTGTCTGAAAATTTTCCGGATTTTTTATGGTTTTCAAGGATTGTATCAGCTATGAATTTAGCTTCATCGTTTTCATCGTAAGCCTTGTACCAGTAGATTTTGCTGCCCTTTTCGCCGTCAGTCCACAGGGACTTTTCCTTTCGTCCATTATTATGGCTGATTACAGAATTTGCTGCATCAAGGATAGTCTGGGTTGAGCGGTAATTCTGTTCAAGGCGTATGACTTTAGCTCCTGAGAACTGGTTCTCAAATCCGAGGATATTTTCGATGTTAGCACCTCTGAATCTGTAGATGCTCTGGTCGTCATCACCAACAACGCATAGGTTTCCGTGAGACTGGGAAAGCAGTGAAACAAGTCTGAACTGAACATGGTTAGTATCCTGATACTCGTCCACCATGATATATTTGTAACGTTTCTGATATTTTTCCAGCACATCAGGGAATTTTTCAAAAAGCTCCACAGTGAGAAGAAGAATATCATCGAAGTCAAGAGCATTTGCTGCTTTCATTCTGTTCTGATAGAGTGCATAAAGTTTTGCAAGTGTTTTGCGGCGGTAGTCGTTTCCGGCGTCCTGCATAAACATTTCAGGAGTGATCATTTTATCCTTTGCAAAGCTGATCTCAGTGAGTACAGATCTGGGAGCAAACTGCTTTTCTGAAACATCGATTTCAGCCATGACACTTTTTATCATGCGCTGACTGTCATCGGAATCATATATGGTGAAATCCTTTGAATAGCCGAGACGCTCAATTTTCTGACGGAGTATCCTTACACAGGCTGAATGGAATGTAGAAGCAGTGATATTCAGTGCGTCCTCACCGAGCATGGTGTTAAGTCTCTCTTTCAGCTCAGCGGCAGCTTTATTTGTAAAGGTAATAGCAAGGATATTCCATGACCTTACGGACTCCACAGCAACAATGTCCCTGAGTGACTGGAAATCATCGGTAGTACCGGCAGCATAGCTGTTAAGGAAATCGATTTCTTCATCGGTGCCTGTGCGGGAATCGTCAAAATAGGCATTTCCGAAATTTATCATATTTGCGATACGATTTACAATAACAGTAGTTTTACCGCTTCCGGCGCCTGCGAGTACGAGCAGAGGACCATTCACAGTAAACACAGCTTCCTGCTGCATATTATTCATTCTGCTGAAATATTTTTTTAGTGCAGCTTTTTTTGCTTCGTTAAAAGAATTAGTAGCCATAAACATCTCCAAGCTTTTTGAAAATTTACGATGTAAAAGTAATCTATGTCATATTATATCACAAATTTTCAAATCTGAAAAGGGGTAAGTGTTATTTTTTGAATTTTAAATTATTTATTTTTTTGTTAATTTTTAGAATGGTATATAACAGCTGCATACAGGGAAAAATAAAATCAAAATTTTAAATGAGTATTTTATACTAATTCCACATCAACCTGCTGAAAAATTTGTCCGCTATCGTTTCGTCACTCTGCGTTGACTGACCTTGAAAGGCGACAGCCTGTCTGCGGTCAGTCGCCTTGATTGACAAAACGCTATCAGACAACTTTTTCAACAGAACGATATGGAATTAGTATTACCGGAAAATTATATACGAAATGGAGTTCAATGCCTGATGAAAAAAGATAAGTGGTCATCGGAGACAGGATTTATACTTGCTGCCGCCGGTTCGGCAGTGGGACTGGGAAATATATGGAAATTCCCTTATATAGCCGGACAAAACGGCGGAGCTGTATTCATAATCATGTATTTTATACTGCTTCTTCTTCTTGGAGTGCCTGTGCTTTTGTCTGAAATGGCAATAGGCAGAAAAACAGGGAAAAATCCGATCGACGCCTGCCGTGCACTGCACAGAAAATGTGGATTTATAGGCGGATTCGGAATATTGGGAGCATTTGTGATATTGTCCTATTACTGCATAATAGGAGGTTGGATAATCAAATATCTGCTTATGTACATGACAGGCGGAGTAAAAGATAATTCCGCAGCACTGTTTGAACGCTTCACAACGGGATTTTCACCGGTCATATACGGAATAATTTTCACATTGCTCTGTACTCTGATCGTTATAAAGGGAATTTCAGGAGGCATAGAAAAGATAAGCCGCCTTTTTATGCCTGCACTCTTTGTAATGATGATAGTGCTTATAATTAAATCTTTGTCGCTTAAAGGCGGTGGAGAGGGAGTAAAATTTTTCCTTTTGCCGGACTTTACAGCAATAGAATCAGCAGGAGATTTTCTGAACATACTTGTCAGCGCAATGGGGCAGGTTTTTTTCAGTCTCAGTCTCGGCATGGGTACACTAATCACTTACGGAGCATATCTTGACCGCAAAACAAGTCTGAAAAAAGCGGCGTTCTATATTTCACTGATTGATTTTGTTATTGCTGTACTTGCAGGCTTAATGGTACTTCCGGCTGTTTTTGCTTATGATATAGTTCCGCAGGCAGGTTCTGGAATGGTGTTCATAGCCATGCCACAGGTTTTTGCTGGATTGACAGGTGGAAATCTTTTTGGAATTATTTTCTTTCTGCTTGTCCTGTTTGCAGCAGTTACTTCCGCAATCTCACTTTTTGAAGTGCTTATTTCGTTTCTTATAGAAAGATTTAAGCTGAAAAGACTTGCTTCATCTGTGATTTGTTCAGCGGCGGTTACGGCTGTTTCAGTACCTGTTGCGCTGTCATTCGGAAGTCTCAGCAATATAAGGATAATGGGAATGGATCTGTTTGAGTTTATGAATTTCCTGTCGGATAAACTGCTCATGCCTCTGGGAGCACTTGGAATCTCTGTTCTTTGCGGTTATTTATGGGGTACTGAGGAAGTCTCGGAAGAAGCAGGACTGAAAAAATCGTGGGATAAAAAGCTTTACCGCTCAATTATTCGCTATGCAGCGCCTGTAATGATTGCTGTAATTTTCATCACTTCGTTTATTGGTTTATAAAAACTGACGATAATTTTTGCAGTTTATGCTAATTTTCGGTTTTCTATTGAAATATTCTCGGTTTTTTGCTATAATGATATTTGCCTGAACAGGAACTGTTTCAGCAGTTCCGGCAGGTATTAATTTTGTATCCTGAAAGGAATTTACTTTAATATGAACCTTAAAGAAACAGTTATAGCCCTTTCGGAGGCTGCCGGAGCTTCAGGAAACGAACAGCCTGCTGCTGAAACAGCACTTGAAATGCTGAAAAAATATTGTCCGGACGCTGAAATAAAAAACGGAAATGTTGTGGGAAGTCCTGCTGAATTTAAAGAGGGACTGCCGCATCTTCTTCTTGATGCACATATTGACCAGATAGGACTTATTGTAACATATATAACAGATGAGGGATTTGTGAAATTTTCAAATCTCGGAGGTATCGACAGACGGCTTCTTCCGGCACAGCCTGTTGTGATTCATGGCAGAAAGCCTGTCAGAGGAGTTATTTGTTCCGTGCCGCCTCATCTTTCAGGCGGTTCTGAGAAAATTCAGAATATTGAGGATTTCTCAATCGATACAGGAATGAAAAAGGCTGACCTTGAAAAGCTTGTATCTCAGGGAGATACAGTCACCTTTGACGTGAAATGCCGTGAGCTTTGCGGAAACCGTATTACCGGCGGTGCAATGGACGATCGCTGCGGAGTCGCCGCAATTTTATATGCCCTTGAACTTGTTAAGGACAGCAGTCTCAGATATAATGTGACTGTTATGTTCTCGGCTCAGGAGGAGCTTGGTGAAAGAGGAGCAAAAATCGGCGCTTATGAAATTGATCCCGATATGGCAATAGCAGTTGATGTAAGCTTCGGCTACGCAGAGGGTGAGCCGGAAAATAAATGCGGAGAACTGGGCAGAGGCGCAATGATAGGAATATCGCCCTCCCTTTCACGGGAGCTTTCTGACGGACTTAAAGAAACGGCAGTACGCAAAAATATCCCGTATCAAATCGAAGTTATGAGCGGACTTACCTCTACTAATGCAGACAGATTTTCAGTAAACCGAAAAGGAGCAAAAGCGTGCACAGTTTCAGTTCCCCTCAGATATATGCACACTCCTGTGGAGGTAATTGACCTTGAGGACGTTCGCCTTACAGGTGAACTTCTTGCAGAATTTATAAAGGAGGCTGAATGATGAAAGAACTGTTCAGGGAGCTTTGTCTGCTTAACGGTGTTTCTGGAGACGAGGACAGAGTCAGAAATCATATTATTTCGGCAATCGGCGGACTTTGTGATTATTCTGTTGACAATTTAGGTAATCTTATCTGTTTTAAAAAGGGTAAAAAAACTCTGGAAAAGAAGCTTATGGTCTGTGCTCATATGGACGAGGTAGGATTTATCATCACTTCTGTCAGAAACGACGGCACTCTTTCCTTTGAAGCTGTCGGCGGAATCGAAGCTTCTTCCGCAATGGGAAAACAGGTTAAGGTCGGAAAAAATCTTATCAGCGGAGTTATCGGTTCTGCAGCTGTTCATAATCTTTCAAAGGAGCAGAGAGAAAAAGCTCCTCAGCTTTCCGGATTTTATATTGATATCGGTGCTGCAAACAAAGAAGAAGCAGAAAAATACGCTTCTCCCGGAGATTGCGTTTATTTTGATTCAGAATATACAGAGCTTGGCGGCAGCTGCGTAAAATCAAAAGCAATTGATGACCGTGCAGGCTGTGCTTTAATGATAAAGCTTATGCAGCAGGAACTTGAATATGATACTTATTTTGTATTCAATGTTCAGGAGGAAATCGGACTGAGAGGCGCTGCTGTTTCAGCATATTCAGTTCAGCCTGATATTGCTTTTGTTCTTGAAGCAACGACTGCTTCGGATATCGACGGAGTTACAGGAGCAAAAAGAGTATGCGCTCTTGGTGGAGGACCTGTTGTTTCATTTATGGACAGAAGCACAATGTATGACAGGGAGCTTTACCGCAAGGCTTTTGAAACAGCTGAAAATACCGGCATTCCTTGTCAGACAAAATCAATGGTGGCAGGTGGAAATGACAGCGGAGCTATCCATATAAGCGGAAAGGGTGTTCGTACCCTTGCAGTTTCTGTGCCGTGCAGATATCTTCACTCACCCTCCTGTGTTATTGACCTTAAAGACTTTGAAAACACATACAGACTTGTAAGGGAGCTTATTAAAAAGGCAGAGGAGCTATGATTAAATTACTGACAGACGAAAAAGATATAGACCGTGAGCTTCTGATGAAAACTCTATCAGGCAGGAAAATGCTGTCCTACCTGAAAGCCTACGGAACGGAATATGATTTCTGCCGCTTTTATGAGATTAAGGAAGATAAGGGCAAGGGATTCATGTTTCTTATAAATTCCACGCTTATAATCTGCTCTGATGATGGGCTTGAAGTATCTGCTGAGCTTGAAATGTTCATTGAGATGAATCTGCCCTTCCGTGTTGAAGGCTCTCAGAAAATTATCAGGCATATAATGGGTTCAGGTCATTATCAGACGCTGAACAGGACTGTATTCGAGCTTATTCCCGATAGCAAAACTCATGCATTCAGCGAGGAATATGTGGACTTTAATCCAAGACTTCCAGAAGTCTATAAGATACTCAGTGAGGGTTTCCCGAATATTGCTGACTTTTCTCTGTGGTATACGGATACATCACATCGCTGCCGTCATGGAATAAGCAGAGTTTTCACATACAGGGGATGTACAACCGCTTCTGTAGCCTTTGATATTGAAAATGTAGTGCTTGTGGCACAGGTTGCAACAAGCATTCAGGCAAGAGGAAGCGGCTATGCACGGGAATTTCTGCGGTGGCTTGCAGAATTTCTTAATAATCTCGGAAAAAAAGCCTATCTGCTTGCTCTTGACGTTCGTGAAAGCTTTTACAGGGAAATTGGTTTCAGAGAGGTTGAAAAGGAAATCGTTCTTGAACGTATAGATGTTGAAAAGGAAAGCGTACTGAAAGGAAGACTGGCTGATGAACAGTAAAATCAAAGAAATTTATGATATAGATGAAAGAATTTTGAAATTAGGCGATGAAGCAGAGAAAAACTGTGCTGAATGCTTCAGAAAAATCGATGAAAGGGCTGAATACAACGGAGCAAGGGTTCTTCGTGCGTTTTCTGCAAACAAGGTAAGCGAGCCGTGCTTTTACGGTTCGACCGGCTATGGCTACGGAGATATCGGACGTGAGACCATTGACAAAGTCTATGCCGAAGTTATGGGAGCTGAGGACGCTCTTGTAAGACATAATTTTGTGTCAGGAACTCATGCACTTTCAGTTGCACTTTTCGGTGTTCTCAGAACAGGAGACAAAATCGTCTCAATTACCGGAAAGCCATACGATACTCTTGAAGAAGTTATCGGTCTCAGCGGCAGTAAGGGCAGCGGTTCGCTTATGGACTTTGGTGTGCATTATTCTCAGGTGGATTTGAATGATGACGGTTCAGCAAGACTTGACGAGATTACCGAAGCTGTAAAGGACGCTAAGGTTGCTTACATACAGCGTTCAAGGGGATATTCTCTCCGTGCAGCATTTAATCTGGCTGATATTGAAAATATGATAAAAGCAGCTAAAAAGGGAAATCCTGATGTAATAATCATGGTCGATAACTGCTACGGCGAATTTGTTGAGGAATGTGAGCCTACTCATCTTGGAGCAGACCTTATTATCGGCTCACTTATAAAGAACGCAGGCGGAGGAATTGCCCGTACAGGCGGATATATTGCCGGACGTGCCGACCTTGTGGAGCTTTGCTCATATCGGCTTACCTGTGTGGGCATGGGCAAGGAGGTAGGCTGCACCCTTGACATGAACAGGGAAATGCTGCTGGGACTTTTCTTTGCTCCTGATGTGACTGCAAACGCAGTAAAAACAGCAGCATTTGCTTCTGAGCTTTTCACAATGCTTGGCTTTGAGTGTTCTCCGTCAAAAGATGATGTCAGGGGAGACATTATCACAGCTGTAAAGCTTGGAGTCGAGGAGCATCTTACCGCTTTCTGCTGTGGAATACAGAAAGGAGCACCGGTAGATTCCTTTGTCACACCGGAGGCATGGGATATGCCCGGCTACAACAGCAAGGTTATCATGGCTGCCGGAGCTTTTACAATGGGAGCTTCAATAGAACTCTCCGCAGACGCTCCTATTCGTGAGCCTTTTGCTGTCTGGATGCAGGGAGGAATTACCTATACAAGCGGAAAAATAGGCATAATGCTTGCTGCACAGGAAATGCTTGAAAAGGGACTTATTGATCTCTGAGTGCTTGTTTCAGAGTATTTTCAAATATTACAAATAGATTACAAAAATAATACAATTTTCTGTAATTTACTGTGATAATACTTTCAGCAGTTGACAACTCATCAAAATGCTGATAAAATAATATTTATATGGAATTTTTATTCCTAATCTCATAACAAAGGAGGAGCTTGCTTTGGGAGAGCACAAATTCTGTTACAACTGCATGGAAAAATATGACGCATACAGAAATCTCTGCCCGCACTGCGGCTATGATGAAAATTCGCCTCATAACCCCATGTATATTGCCCCAGGGACAATACTCCGTGACAGGTATCTGATTGGTGTGCTTCTGTCCTACAATGGCGAGGGTGCAACATATCTCAGCTATGATAAGGTAATGAGCTGCAAGGTGCTCATTCGTGAATATATGCCGATAAACCTCTGCACAAGAGTCAAGGATAAGCCTATAATCAGTGTCAATTATAATAATCTCGCTAAATATAAGGCGTTTATGGCTGAATATACTGAGCTTAACAAGGCTCTGGCAAGACTCAGAAACAATACAATAATAAATCCTATTCTCGATATGTTCGCTGAAAATAATACTACATATACCGTTTTTGAACATATTGAGGGAATGAAGCTTCTGGACTATCTTAAAGAAAATGCCGGAGAGCTTAGCTGGGAACAGGTTTCAAGGCTTTTTCCGCCCCTGTTTACTACAATAGGTATACTTCATAATGCAGGAATTATCCACCGTGCAATCAGTCCCGATACTATTTATATCACTTCAAACGGTGAACTGAGACTTTCCGGATTCTGTATTTCAGCAGTCAGAACTGCCAATGCAGGTCTTGAATATGAGCTTTTCAGAGGATATGCCGCTCCGGAGCAGTATTCTGCAAGCAGCAGCAGCCGTCAGGGTTCATGGACTGATGTTTACAGCATAAGCGCACTTCTTTACCGCATCCTTACAGGCTGTATGCCGACGGATTCAATGCGCCGTCTCCAGAATGACGACCTTTGCGAACCTCGTATGCTGAACGGAAATATCCCTCCCCACGTTTCAAGAGTTATAATGGAGGGCATGAACCTTTCAGGCAGAGACAGAATACAGACTGTTACAGAATTTGTTACAAGACTTTTTGAACAGCCCTCACGCAATGACTATCCCGTTCAGAATCAGTATCAGGATTATGACGATAACGGATATAACGGCGGAGATTCCGGATATTATCAGCAGCAGGACTATAATCAGCAGAACTACAGTGACGACGGTTATTACCAGAATGATTATCAGGAAAATGAGCCTGATGCTTATGAAGAAGACTACCGCTATGAAAAGGTAAATGCTGTTGATAAAATAAAAGTTCCTGTAATTATAGCAATTCTTCTTTTTGCAGTGCTGATGATTATTGCAGTAGCGTTTCTGAAGGTTCTCGGAGGAGACGAGGAGGAAAACAGCTCCACTGTACTGCCTGCATCAACCTCCGTATCAGCTAATGTTGTTGAGGGAACTACTGAAACTACAACAGAAACAACTACCGAGGAAACGGACAGCATAATGTTTGACCTGAAAGGAAAGTATTTCGAGAACACCAAGGAGAAGTACAAGAATTACTTTACACTTGAAGCAATTTATGAATTTAACGACCAGTACGAAAAGGATCAGATTTTTGAGCAGAGCTTAGAGCCAGGCGCTCCTTTCAGAAAGGGAGATAAAATTACAGTCAAGGTAAGTAAAGGCAAATCATCAGCTCAAATTCCTGATTTTAAGGACTGCACCATAACTCAGTATGAACAGAAGCTTAAAGAAGCAGGAATTACTGAATATTCACTTATTGCAGAAAGCACCTCAACATGGGGAACTCCCAATACAGTAACACAGCTTCAGGTTGACGGAAAACGTGTAAATCCGGGAGATACATTTAATAATTCCGATAATAAGAAGCTTATCGTTTATTATCTTTCACCGGATGCAGTGATTGTAACACAGCCGCCGACAACAGAGCCTCCCACAGAAGCTCCTACAACAGAGCCTCCCACAGAAGCTCCAACAGAAGCGCCTACACCTGAACCGGAACAGCCTACAGATCCGCCTGAACAGCAGCCTGAGGGACAGGATCCTGCACAGGGCAATGCAGGCTGATATCTGAAAAAATCGTATAAAAATCCCCCTGTTTCATTGGAAGAAGCAGGGGGATTTTAATACTAATTCCATATCGTTCTGTTGAAAAAGTTGTCTGATAGCGTTGCGTCAATCAAAGCGACGGACCGCAGACAGGCTGTCGCCTTTCAAGGTCAGTCAACGCAGAGTGACGAAACGATAGCGGACAAATTTTTCATCAGGTTGATGTGGAATTAGTATAAATTACATAAGGGGAGAGAAAATCTCAAGAAGACAGCCGGATATTTTCTTGTACAAAGGACGATTCTTGCAGTCCTCAAGAGTGATTTGCTGTGAAACTTTCAGGGTATCTTCAAAATCCTCCTGCATTCTGCTAATAACAGAGCATCTATAGAGGATTGCCGCTGATTCATAGTGAAGATAAAGGCTTCTGTAGTCAAGATTAATTGTGCCTATTACAGCCTTTTTTCCGTCTGCTACGCAGCTTTTTGCGTGTATAAAGCCCGGAGTATATTCAAATATTTTCACTCCCGCTTCAATAAGCTTGGGATAGGTGTTCCACGCAATATGGTGAACATACCATTTATCGGGAATATGAGGTGTAATTATACGTACATCAACTCCTTTTTTAGCCGAAAACTGCAGCGCTGAAAGCATTTCGCTGTCAAGAATCAGATAGGGTGTAGTGATATACAAATAATTTTCAGCATTGCTTATCAGGTCTATATACACCTGCTTTCCTACCTGTTCATTATCAAGCGGAGTATCTGAAAAAGGCTGTATATAGCCGTCTGTCGGCATAGCTTCAAATTCGCTGTAGGAGGGGATATACTGCTCGTAATCAGCGGCGTTTTTGTCGGCAGCTTCCCACAGCTGCAAAAACATTACGGTATAATTCCACACGGCATTTCCTCTTATCATTATTGCCGTATCTTTCCAGTGACCGAAGCGTTCAATGTGGTTGATGTATTCATCTGCAAGGTTAGCACCGCCGTTAAAGGCTGTGTTTCCGTCGATTACAATGGTTTTCCTGTGATTCCGGTTATTCTGTACAGAGGAAAGAAAAGGTCTGAAAGGATTGAATGTTCTGCATTTCACACCGTTATTCCTGAGCTTCTCAAATAATTCCGACTGAATGCTGAGCATACCTGTTCCGATGCCGTCACTCATAAGACGGACGTCCACGCCCTCTTTGGCTTTTTTTATAAGTATATCCGTGATAGTATTGAACATATAACCGTCGGAAATAATGAAAAATTCCATGAAAATGAACTTTTTCGCTTTATTGAGTTCTTCAATCATGGTTTGAAACTGTAATTCACCAAGAGGGAAATATTCTGCCTCAACATGGCGGTAAACCGGAAATGGTCCGTATTTTATTATATATTTCGCAAGATTTGCACTTTCCTTTGACTGACTTTTCAGTTCTTCGAGAATGTCGTTATTCTGTATCAGATAACTTTTAGAGTGTACCTGCTGCAGCTGATTGATGTTTTTCGGGTATTTCTGCGAGAACTTGATGTACAGGTAGGTTATTCCGCCGAAAACTGGAACAACGCTAATGGCAATTACCCATGCAAGCTTGTATGAGGGATTGTCATCCTTGTTTACAATGTAAATTATCAGTACAATATCAAGGACGATAAGCATAGGATAAATAAAATAAAATTTATCCTTCAGAGCTGTAACCATTAATACAAGAAAAGCAATTTGCAGAA
>JAEDLA010000068.1 GCA_016295545.1 Oscillospiraceae bacterium
GTCAGGCTTTTTAGCAGCGACCAATATATCGGAGGTAATTTTCATTGATCTATGTAACTGGTGATACTCACGGTGATCTGAACCGTTTCAAGGATCCGGCTTTAAAAAAGCTGGGCAAAGGGGATATTCTCATTATTTGCGGAGATTTCGGATTTATCTGGGACAACTCCCGAAAAGAAAAGGCAGCTTTGAAAAAGCTGTGTGAAAAAAACTATACTATCGCTTTTCTGGACGGCTGCCATGAGAATTTTGATATTCTCGACCAGTTCCCCGTTTCCGAATGGAACGGCGGTACTATCCAGCGCATCAGCAATAATATTATTCATCTTATGCGTGGACAGGTCTATGAGATAGAGGGTAAAAAAATCTTCACATTCGGCGGCGGTCACAGTCAGGACTACGATTTCCGCCGTGACAGTCCCAACTGGTGGGAGCGTGAACGCCCCTCCCACGAGGAAATTATCGGAGCAATCGACAACCTTGAAGCTCACTCAAATGCTGTGGATTATGTCATAACCCATGAACCCCCTGCTTCACTTAAAGACTGTCTTGGCGTCGATGTGCTCCAGCGCCTTGAAGTCCATGCCTTTTTCGAAGATATTATCAAGGTCTGCGATTTCAGGAAATGGTTCTTCGGAAAATGCCACATTGACAAGCATATCCCAATAAAATTCTATGCTGTATTCAACGACATATACCAGCTGAAATAAGTCCGGAGCACAGTATGTCTGAATTTTTCAAGCTGATAAAAAATAAAACGCCGGTATTTCTGAAACGCTGCGGACTGCCCGATATGCTCCTTATACGTGTTCTGGCGGTTTTCTTTATCATTTCCGGAATCAATATTCACCTTGCTGTCAGAGAAAATATTTTTCCTGTTGGTATGTGGAGAGAATTTGCAGGCTCGTTATCATTTCCGCTGACTCTGATTTTTATGACGCTGAGCTTCATTCTGCTTACTGCCGCATACTATTTTATGCCGGAGAAGCTCCGCATAACAGATAATCTTCTTATGTTTGCCGGCATGATTTTCTTTGCCCTTTCAGCTGTGTGGAAAAGCAATAATTTTTACTTTGGTGCGGCTATGGCGATTATTGCGGCAGTGCTGTCGGCTTACCTCGTCCGGAAAACAAAAACAAAGCTTTTCAGCCGGATTTCTACCCGGACTGCCGCCGCTGCCGTTATGACAACTGCCGCAGCAACTGCATTTTTTATTGCATTCACCACTGTTTTCAAGCACAGAATGTTCGGCACAACTGCCTATGACATGGGAATTTTTATACAGATGTTCCACTCAATGGCTGATAATCTTTCAGCTGTTACAACCTGTGAAAGAGGCAGTGAGCTTTCCCATTTTTTTGTTCACTCCTCATATATTTTCTATCTCCTCGTTCCGGTTTACAGGCTGTTTCCGGGAGCTGAAACTCTCCTGACAATTCAGGCTCTGCTTGCTGTGGGAGGTATCGTTCCGTTTTTTCTTATTGCAAAAAATCACGGTTTTAAGGGCATCGGACTTATTTTAGTCTCCATGATGTACATTTTCTGCTCCGGAATTATTGCTCCCTGCAATTACGATTTTCATGAGAACGCTTTTTTGCCGCTTCTTCTTATGTGGCTGATGTATACTGCTGACCGCAGAAATATTCCGCTTATGTATATTATGTCAGCTCTTGTCTGCACGGTCAAGGAGGACGCTCCCCTTTATGTTATATGTATCGGACTTTTTTTCCTGTTTGATGAGAAGTCTCCCAAAAGATTTCACGGACTTGCCGCTGCGGCAGTCTCGGCTGTTTACTTCGTTCTGATAAATAAATGGCTTGCGGAATACGGAGACGGCAATATTATGCTAAGCTCACGGTTCGGCAATCTTACAATTGAGAAAAGTGACGGATTTGCTGAGATTATCCGCAACGTCTTTGCAGATCCTGCCTATTTTATCAGCCTTATGCTCAGGGAGGAAAGCCTGCTGTTTTTCTTTGAGGTAATGCTGCCAATGATGTTTCTCCCCTTTATCACGGGGAAAATACATCGTTTCATACTCATGCTGCCCTTTGTTATTATGAATCTTGTAGTTGGCTCCGGCTATCAGTACGCTGTAAAAATCGGCTATCAGTATATTTTCGGCACAGTTTGTCTGCTGCTTTTCATGGCGCTGCTGAATCTTGAAGATATGAAACGACCTCAGAGAAAAGCGTTTATCATCTCAGCCGCATCAGCTTCCGTGATAACAGCCTTTTCCCTTTGCTCCGGTCAGATTTCATATTACACCTATTACAGGGATAATAAGGCACATTTTCAGGCTATTGAGGAGTGCCTTGCCACGATTCCGGAAGATGCTTCTGCTGCTTCGGATAATCCCTGGTATGTCCCTCATATTGCTGAACGTGATGAGGTTTATTACCTCAGCAAGGATTATTTCATCGGTGAAAGCACTGAAGCTGAAACCAGACTGCTGAAAAACATTGAAGATTATGATTACTATGTAATGGACGGCAAATCAGCAGCTGCTATGGCTCAGCTTGAAGCTGCCGGTTACTATGTTTACAGTCAGGCAGAGGGAGATGTGGTAATCTACAGTAAAGCTCCATAATTAAAACTGTTACGTTTGTTTGCCTGAAATCATGGGATTCCAAAGGGTTTATTAACCCTTTGGCGGAGTCCAGAGGCAGAGCCTCTGGTGGGGTGTGGGGCAACGCCCCGCATACAGCCGTCAGGCGCTCCGCAAAGGGTGAATTCAAAAACAGTCCGGTGGACTGTTTTTGAAGAGGGAACGCCCTGCAAGAGAGGGCGTTCCCTTGATTTATCAGACTTTTTCAAAAAGAAAAGGACCGGTTTCATCAATCCGGTCCTTAAATTATATAATTAAATTCAGCTTTTCAGATATTTTGAAAGCTTTTTCTTCTTTTTTGTCTCGTACATGACATTATCTGCTGCCGTAACAAGCTGAAAAATCTCATCATCCGGATTAGGATATGTTATATAATATCCCATACTTGCACTGAGGTCGTATTCCTTATTGCTGAGCTTATTTGCCTTGTCAATATTTATCTCAATCCGCTCTTTAAGCCGCTGTGCATCGTCCTTTGTATAGTCTGCGGCAAAAATTATAAACTCATCTCCTCCAAAGCGGCAGTAAACCTCTCCGTTGGTACAGGATTCACGTATTACCGAAGCTATGCCCTTTATCGCAGCATCTCCTGCACTGTGACCGTAGTTATCATTGATAAGCTTCAGACCGTCCATGTCAATGAACATGAGCATAACGCTCCGTTTACGCTTGATACAGTAACTGAACAGATTTGAAGTTCCTCTGACAAAGCCGTTGCGGTTATATATTCCGGAAAGGGTATCAACTGTGTACAGCTTGTCAAGCTTCTGTACAGCGTAGTCAAGGCAGATGATTTTTCTGACATTTTCAAGCATATTGCTGATAGTGATGCACCATGTCTGAAACATAGAGCTTTCCAGCGGAAAATGACTGTTCACGATTATCATATAGCCAAGACAGCGCTCTCTGAAATGGAGTGGGATAAAGTAATACACCCTGCCTTTTCCGGTACCTCTGAACATTCCCGGCAGCATTTCCGATGAATCAAAATCAGGTATTGTCTGAAAAACGCCGTCCCGGTATGCAAGGGGAACCTTTATTGTTTTTGTATATCCCTTTACAGTAAATTCCGGCAGCTCCGGTTCATTGTCCTCGTTTCTCATATCCCAGTCATCGCAGACACAGAGGTAAAATTCCTCCGCATTGATTTTCTCAATATATGGCTGCATTGCTTTTGTATAGTCATTGAGACTGTCACACTCCACAAGCTGACAGGACATTTTATTGATAAGTGAAAGATAAGCGGAAGCATTTTCAAATTTAGCAAAATTCTGATAATTTTTATCTTTTAGAACCTTAACCTCTTTAGTTGGAGGGGCACAGCCGCAGCTTTCGGAAAATTTCGGGTGCATATCAAGAATAATACTTCTCTCCTGCTGTATTCCCTTGAAATGGTTAAGGAGTATACGGCAGGCAAGCTCTCCCGATTCTTTAAGGGGACGTGCCACAGAGGTAAGCTCAACGGGATAATTCTGTGAGCTGTAGATATTATCAAATCCGGAAATTGCAATATCCTCAGGAATCCTTACTCCGGCGGAAGAAAGTGCCTTCATGCATGAAACCGCCATAACATCATTGGCACAGATGATAGCCTGGGGCATTTTTAGTCCCGAATTGAGAAATGCCCTGAAAGCGGCAGGACCGCTTGGCGCTCTGAAATCACCATAGTAAATTCTGTCTTCCTCAACAGGTATATTATTTTCCCTGAGCACGCTCATGAAAGATTCAAGTCTTGCAGCACTTTCAGGATTGTCTTTTGGTCCGGAAATATAGTTAAAAGTACGGAATCCGTGTTTTTTTATAAAATGTTCGGTAACCTCACGCATAGCCTTGCCGTTATCGATGCCGATGTGGTAAAATTCCGGAATATCATTATCGATGCTGACCGCAGGGATACCGGCAGCCTTTATACGGCTGAGTATCTCTGATACGACAGGCTCATAGGCGATAGTATTTGTAAGGAGAACGGCTCCGTCGAACATACGGAAATCAGGAAGATTGAAAATGTTAAATTCTCCTGCATCATGGCGCTGATTGCCCATAACACCGCTGAAAGAAACAAAAATATCAGCGTTGATACAATTTTCTGAGGCAAAGCTTTCAATACCCTTCAATATTGCATTCTGATAGCTCTCATCGATACCGGCGATGATAACCGCAATATTATAACAATCCATGATATTTTATCACCTCACTCTAAAAAACTTTATTTATATTATACATTATTCTGAACGGTAATGCAAGGGAAATATGATTTTTATAAAATATATACCTATTAATTTTTTGTGAACTCCTGTTCAAAAATCATTTTTTCATTGTTCCACTGCATAAAAGCGAAAATCCGACGTGATTTTCGAGAAAAATATACCACTTTGCCGAAAATTTCAACGCTTATTGACAAATTCAGAAATAATGTTATAATATTCTTTAGAGATGTATTTGCAATTTAATATGTATTTTATATTATGCTGTGAATGTTTTACTTCGGCAATTAAATATCGATAATTACTTCGTCGGTCAAGCCGAGGGAAGTAATGCTGAACCGTCCGTAAAGCTTCGCTGCGCTGGCTTTACTGGTTTGTCAGGGGGACTCTGTCCCCCTCGTTCACCCCCTGCCAAAGGGTTAATAAACCCTTTGGAATCCCAACCCCTGCGGCTTCGCCGCTTTTTATTGCTGTATTAAATATATATTTATGAATTGTAAAATTACAGAGCTACCGCATTTTCCTATATCAATTTGCGGCTGACATTTTTTTGCATCAGCCATACAGGAGGAATTATATTGAATATCTGGCACAAAATCAGTCCGAAAAGAGTTACTCCCGACGACTTCATTGCTGTTATTGAAATCGCAAAGGGCAGCAAAATAAAATATGAACTGGACAAGCAGACCGGTCTTATCATTATGGACAGAATTCTCCATACATCTACCCATTATCCGGCTAACTACGGACTTATCCCCCGTACCTACTCCGATGACAGCGACCCGCTGGACGTTCTTGTTCTCTGCTCTGAAACCCTTGCTCCCCTTACCCTTGTCAGATGCTATCCCATAGGCGTTATCAGAATGCTGGACAACGGTCACCGTGACGACAAGATCATCGCTATTCCTTTTGACGATCCCAATTACAATACCTACAAGGATATTGATGAAGTACCTAAACATATTTTTGACGAAATGACTCACTTTTTCAAAGTGTACAAGGAGCTTGAAAATAAAACAACTGCTGTAAACGAGATCGAACACGCTGAAACAGCAAAGGAGATTATTGCTGCCGATATTGAAAACTATATCGAAAACTTCTGCAAATAATTATTATGTCAACCATATAATTTTAAATCTGAAAGGAGTGTCGCTGTTCCTGATACTGAACAGCGAAAAATGCTTATGACTGCTGCAAGTGAAATCTTATTCAACCACGAAACCAATGTTGCTCCGCTGGGAGTTATCGCCACTGAGAGTGCTGCCGACCTTGGTGCAAAAATCGACAGCTATCTCGTTAAATGGGCTAAAGAGGGCGGCTATGATAAGGATACCTTCCTCGTTGAATGTCAGTGCCCCAGATTTGCCTCCGGTGACGGCAAGGGACTTATTAAATCCACTATCAGAGGTCTTGACCTCTTTATAATCGTTGATGTGGGCAATTACAACTGCAAATATCAGATGTTCTCAAAGGAAAATTCCATGTCCCCTGACGACCACTTCCAGGACCTTAAAAGAGTTATCCAGGCTGCCGGCGGCAAGGCTCACAGAATCAATGTTATCATGCCTATCCTCTACGGCGGAAGACAGCACAGACGCAACTACAGAGAATCTCTTGACTGTGCCGTTGCTTTGCAGGAGCTTGAAGCTATGGGCGTTTCAAATATCGTTACCTTTGACGCTCATGATCCCCGTGTTCATAACGCTATACCGCTTATGGGCTTTGACAACGTTATGCCAACCTATCAGGTTCTTAAAGCTCTGCTTCACGAATTTCAGGATATCAACCTCTCAAAGGACAATTTCATGATCGTAAGTCCTGACGAGGGGGCTCTCAACAGAAATATGTACTATGCTTCCGTTCTCGGAGTTGATCTGGGAATGTTCTACAAGAGACGTGACTACTCCACTATCGTTAACGGCAGAAATCCTATCGTTGCTCACGAATATCTCGGAAATCCCGTTGAGGGCAAGGACATATTTATTGCTGACGATATTATTTCCTCAGGCGAATCCATGCTCGACCTTGCTTACGCACTCAAAGCTAAAAAAGCCGGAAGAATCTTCGCATACGCTACATATACTATCTTCACCAACGGTCTTGAAAAGTTCGACAAAGCTTACGAGGAAGGCTACATCGACGGCGTTTTCGGTACAAATCTTACTTACAGAACTCCTGAGCTTCTCAGCAGACCATGGTTCCATGAGGTTGACGTTTCCAAGTACATCGCTTACTTTATCGCAGCACTCAATCACGATGTATCTGTCAGCAAGATTATCGATCCTCACGAAAAGATTCAGACTCTGCTTGCAGAATACAATAAGTAATCAGAATATATTATTAAATCCCCGATTTTTGTCGGGGATTTTATTTATATTACATATATTACAAAAAGCCGTTTTTGACGTGTCTGGTCAAAAACGGCTTTTATATTACTTTGGCGAATTAATATCGATAAGCAAGCCGAGAGAAGTAATGCTGAAGTGTCCGTAAATCATCGCTGCGCTTGATTTACTGCTTTGT
>JAEDLA010000069.1 GCA_016295545.1 Oscillospiraceae bacterium
AGAAATGGAAAGTGTGTTCAATACAGCATTAAACACCCTCGGTCTGAAGAAAAGGAATTCTTCTCAGACCGGGGGTGCTTGTAATTATGCTTATCAAACTGGCAAACTGAAATTTTACTCTAATATGTATGTTTCAAAATATAGGCTCAATCTTTGTTGATTCCATATCTGAAGAAGGAATGATAATCCACCTATCGTTTTTTACATTCAGAACAGCAAGACGCTTTGTAATTTTAAATCTATTATCTTCTATCGAACATACAGCAGATGCCATCACATCATAACCTTCACAAACTGTAAAATCAGCAGAAAGACCTTGAATAGAAAGACCAGTTGCCCAAAATGCTCCAATTCTTTCATACTGTTCTTGTGGCATAGCAAAGCACTCTAACACTTTTTCATCTTCACAGGTTGCACCCATAAATCCGAAACTATAATCTCCCAATAAAGACTTTCCTGTTTTGACTTCAGTTGCAACTGACGTTGGTAAAATGCAGTCTAAAAGTGAATCACTTGACTTACTGTTTATATAAGCTGATAATGTTTCCTTTGCTTCTTCTGGCAATACCGAATTGATATTTTCCATTTCTAATATCCCTCCATAAATTCATATCTGTCACTGAATTTATTATAACACAGAATCATAATAATGTCAACTTATAAACCGGAACAGAACCATTTTTGTTATTTCTTTTGATTTCTGTAATTTTAATATCCATACTTTTTATTAAAATCATCTTCCCAACCTTCTTCAAGATATTGTGCATACTCGCATTTGCCGTCATATATAATCTCGTACAATAATTCTTCAACGCTGTCAAATTCAATTTCTTCCATTAAGCTATCATAAAAGAAACACGCTGTACCTGTATCACGTTTGATATAATACTGTGATTCAGTGCCCATATTACAGCCCACAATAATAATATCATTATTTTCATCCATACATCCTAACTGTGGAAAGCACATATCAATGGTGTTATCAAATAAATTGCATCCTGATGTCAATAAAAGCCAGCTTTTATACTGGTGTGGTAATTCGGTATCATTCTCTTTTTCCCATTGTTCGATTTTTTCTAATGTTGCAGGTTCATCAAATTCAGAGTCACAGTATTCAGAAACATAAGAACAAATATTCTTATAAAATTCAAAGGTTTCTTTTATGCATTCATCAATAATAAATTCAGCCATAATAAATTCTCCTAACGTATAACCTTTACTATTTTAGTTCGGTTCAACAAATTCTAATTTGTCACTGAATTTATTATAACACAGAATCATAACAATGTCAACTACAGAACCGGTGCAAAGCCATTTTGTTATCTCTTTTGATTATCGTCCTCCTATTGACATTTTCTCAGGATTATATTATAATAGTACATAATGCTATTTTGCTATTTTCAAAAAAATATTAAGGAGCTGCAGATATTATGGCAAAAAAACAAATGTCAAGAGAGGGTTACGACAAGCTTGTCAGGGAGCTTGAGGACCTTAAAATCAATAAACGTAAGGAAGTTGCAGAAAAACTCAAGGAAGCACGTTCCTACGGCGACCTTTCCGAAAACGCAGAGTACGACGAAGCTAAAAACGAACAGGCTATCCTTGAAGCTCAGATCGCAGAGCTTCAGCACACTATCGACAACGCTGAGGTTGTGGACGATTCAAACATCTCCGTTGATGAAATAGGCATGAGCTCTGTTATAAAAATCAAGCGTCTGGATACAGGCAAGGTTCAGACCTTTACTATTGTCGGAACAAACCACGCAAGCGTCCGTGACGGAAAGATTTCTGACGAGTCCCCTATCGGCAAGGCTGCTATGCATAAAAAAGTCGGCGATGTGTTTATCGTAAACGCTCCCGCCGGAGAGCTTAAATTCGAGGTACTTGAAATTTCTAAGTAAAGGATGTTAAATTGAAAATGAGTGAAAATCAGGTAAACAACGCTCCTGCTGCTGAGGAGGATTCTGCGCAGGACATCAACATATTAAAGAAAGTTAGACTTGAAAAGCTTGCTGACCTTAAAAGCCGCAATGCTGACCCCTATCAGATAACAAAGTTTGACGTAACAGCCAAAGCCGGCGAGGTAAAGGCTAAATACGAGGCTGACGAAGCTGATATCATTGCTGCTGCCGGCGGTGACGAGGAAAAAGTAAAAGCCGGTCTTGACGAGATGAAGTCCAATGTGCTGAAAATCGCAGGACGTATCATGAGCTGGCGTGATATGGGCAAGGCTAACTTTATCGATATACGTGACAATACCGACAGGATTCAGGTCTATGTCCGTTCCAACGATATCGGCAAAGAGGAATTTGCTGAATTCAAGAAATGGGATATCGGCGATATCGTCGGCATTGAGGGCTTCGTTTTCAGAACGAGAAAGGGAGAGATCTCCATTCACGCTCAGAAAATAACCCTCCTTTCAAAATCACTTCTTCCCCTTCCGGAAAAATGGCACGGCTTAAAGGATCAGGATATGAGATACCGTCAGCGCTATGTTGACCTTATCGTAAATCCGGAGGTAAAGCAGACTTTTGTCACAAGAAGCCGCATTCTCCGTGAAATCAGAAGCTATCTTGATAACCTTGGCTTTATAGAAGTTGATACACCTGTACTCCACACTCTGGAAATCGGTGCTGCTGCAAGACCTTTTGTAACTCACCACAACGCTCTTGACCTTGATATGTACCTCCGCATTGAGACGGAGCTTTACCTGAAAAGACTTATTGTCGGCGGTTTTGACAAGGTTTACGAGGTGGGACGTATTTTCAGAAATGAGGGTATGGATACTTCCCATAATCCGGAGTTCACTTCAATTGAAATGTATCAGGCTTACACCGACTACATCGGCATGATGAACCTTATCGAAAATATGTACAGGACACTTGCTGACAAAATCTGCGGAAAGGATGTTATCACCTATCAGGGAGTTGAGATAAATCTCGGCAAGCCCTGGGAACGCCTTACTATGGTTGAAGCCGTTAAGAAATACGCCGGAGTTGACTATTACGACTGGGCTGACGACGAAGCTGCAAGAGCCTGCGCAAAAGAAAAGGGTGTTGAGGTGGACGAGGGTGATTCCGCCACAAAGGGACACGTTCTCATTGCATTCTTCGATGCCTTTGTTGAGGATAAGCTGATTCAGCCAACTATTATTTATGATTATCCTGTGGAGAACTCTCCTCTTGCAAAGAGAAAGCCCTCTGATCCGGCATTTACTGAGCGTTTCGAGTATTTCATCTACTGCCGAGAAATGGGTAATGCATTCTCCGAGCTGAATGACCCTGTTGACCAGAAGCAGAGATTCGTCAAGCAGGTCGAGGCTAAGAGAGCACAGGGTGCTAATGCAGAGGTTGACGAGGATTTCGTTACAGCTCTCGAATACGGTATGCCTCCTACAGGCGGACTTGGGCTTGGTCTTGACAGACTTGTTATGCTCCTTACCGACAGTCCGTCTATCAGAGATGTACTGCTCTTCCCCACAATGAAGCCGATTCAGCAGAATAATCACGCTAACGACGACAAGAGCGAGGAATAATAAAATCAGGGGTGGACGGATAAAGTCCGCCCCTGTGCGTTTCTACGGAGGTAATATGAAAAAACAAGAAAACAGCAAAAAAGCTTCCGCTCCGGAAAATCAGGAGGACGGGAAGATTCACATAACTGACAGCGTTTTCAAAACAGCAAAGGAAATGCAGCTCCAGCGCATGGCGGAAATGGAGGAGCAGCAGCGCAAGCTTCAGCAGCAGGCGGAGCTTCGTGAAAAGAAAAAGCGTGAGGAATACGACCGCCGTATTTTAGAGGAGAAAAAGGAGCTTCTCCGCATGAAGCAGAATCCTGAACAGGAAAGTACGCTGATTCACGAGGAAACTCCTGAACCCATAAAGCTTACCCCATGGAAAAAGTTCACCAACTTTATTTACCACAGCAAATGGTGGCTTGGAATGGGCATTTTCGTGGCTGCCTGTGCAGTTTTCCTTATCCACAACCTTGTCACCAAGGAACGTCCCGACCTTGTAGTGCTTGTTCTTGCAGAAAATGACTACGTAGGCAATTCAGAGGAGCTTGAACACTATATTGAAAGCTTCACTGAGGATTTCAACGACAACGGAGAAGTGCTTGTTTCTGCATACTATATCCCCTACTCGGACAATGCACAGCAGAACTACGCTACAGGCGTTGATACCAAGCTTACAGCAGAGCTTCAGTCAGCAGAATCCATGATAGTTATAGGCGGTGAAAAAATCACAAAGATTCTTATTCCGGAGGCTGCTTTTGTGAATCTTGAGGAGCTTTATCCTGATAACCCTCACGTTGACAAGACATTTTTTTACCTGAAAGATACTGATTTTGCAGAAAAAATCGGTATTACAGAATCAGCTGCCGGTGACGACCTGTTTATCTCTTTCCGCAAGCCTCAGCATCTTCTTTATACCGACGAGGAGGAAATGCAGAAGATGTACGACAGGGATTTCCCCGTCTTTGATAAGCTTATAAAGGATTTAAGTGAATAATTCCGTTGAAATCGATTTTAATGGAATAATTACAGAAATTTCTTTACAAACACCTGAAAACGTGATATAATATTCCTGATATTTAACTGAAATGAGGTTTTGATTTGGCAAATAAAAATATCCGCAACTTCTGCATAATAGCCCATATTGATCACGGAAAATCAACTCTTGCTGACAGGATTCTCGAAAAGACTGAAACCGTTGCCATACGTGACATGGAGGACCAGCTTCTGGACAACATGGACATCGAGCGTGAAAGAGGTATTACCATAAAAGCCCGTGCAGTCCGTCTGAAATACACAGCAAAGGACGGCGAGGACTACATTTTCAACCTTATCGATACTCCCGGTCATGTTGATTTCAACTATGAAGTTTCACGTTCACTTGCCGCCTGCGAGGGAGCAATTCTCGTTGTTGACGCTTCTCAGGGTATCGAGGCACAGACTCTTGCAAATACCTATCTTGCAATCGAACACGACCTTGAAGTCGTTCCTGTTGTAAATAAAATTGATCTTCCCTCAGCAGATCCGGAAAGAGTATGCGCTGAGGTGGAAAGCGTTATCGGCATTCCGGCAATGGACGCTCCGAGAATCTCTGCAAAAATGGGCATCAATATTGAGGAAGTCCTTGAAAAGATAGTCACTGACATTCCTGCACCTCAGGGTGATCCGGAAAAGCCCCTTAAAGCACTTATCTTCGACAGCTACTATGACTCCTACAAAGGCGTTATAATCTATGTCAGAGTTAAGGAGGGCACTGTCAGAGTAGGTGACAATATCCGGCTTATGGCTACGGGAGCTGTTTTCACTGTTGTCGAGGCTGGCTGCATGGACGCTGATTCCCTTGTCAACACAGGCTCTCTTGAAGCCGGAGAAGTCGGCTATATCTCCGCTTCTATCAAAAGCATCGGCGATACCCGTGTGGGTGATACCGTTACCAGCAATGATAATCCCTGCGATGAGCCGCTGCCGGGCTACAGAAAAGTCAATCCTATGGTTTACTCCGGTATTTATCCTGCTGACGGCGCTAAATACGGCGATTTAAGAGACGCTCTTGAAAAGCTCCGTCTGAATGACGCTTCACTTTCCTTTGAGCCTGAGACATCTATTGCTCTTGGCTTCGGATTCCGCTGCGGCTTTTTAGGACTGCTCCACATGGAAATAATTCAGGAGCGACTTGAAAGAGAATATAACCTTGACCTTATCACAACTGCTCCCTCTGTTATCTATAAGGTTACACTGACAAGCGGCGAGGTGGAATATATCGACAACCCCACAAATTACCCCGATCCTGCACTTATTGCCTGTGCAGAGGAGCCTTTCGTAAAGGCTGATATCCTTTCTCCCTCTGAATACGTAGGCAATATCATGGAGCTTTGTCAGGACAGACGAGGTACTTTCCGTGATATGCAGTACCTTGATGATACAAGAGTAAATATCCACTACGAACTTCCACTGAACGAGATAGTCTATGACTTTTTCGACGTGCTGAAATCACGTACAAAGGGATATGCTTCTTTCGACTATGAAATGTCAGGCTATAAGCAGTCAAAGCTTGTCAAGCTGGATATTCTCCTTAACGGAGAGATTGTGGACGCTCTGTCATTTATCGTCCATGCGGACAAGGCTTACGGCAGAGCACGTAAAATTGCGGAAAAGCTGAAAGAAAACATTCCTCGTCAGCTCTTTGAAGTTCCTATTCAGGCAGCTATCGGCGGCAAGGTAATTGCCCGTGAAACCGTTAAGGCTATGCGCAAGGACGTTCTTGCAAAGTGCTACGGCGGTGATATTACACGTAAAAAGAAGCTCCTTGAAAAGCAAAAGGAGGGCAAAAAGCGTATGCGTCAGCTCGGCTCTGTAGAAGTTCCTCAGGAAGCTTTCATGAGCGTCCTGAAACTGGACAGCTGATTTGCATATCTGCTCCGTCAATCCCACTGAAATTAATGAAAAGAGTGAATTATGAGTATTTATAACTGTCCTCACTGCGGTGAGAAAAGCTTTAATCCGCTGACAAAAGCTTTTGCCGGTCAGCTCAATTCAAAGGGCAAGGTCTGTCCGAAATGCGGACGGCGATGCGTAAACGGCAAGGGTGCTACCATTTTCAACGCTGTTTACTGCTCCATTGCATTTATAGGTGTTGTGTTCACTTACCTGAAAGCTCCCACCATTGAATGGCTGTCATACTATGAGCTTTTTGTGGTACTCGGACTGCTTGCTTCAATGTACATCGTCCCCAAGCTTGCCAACGCCTTTTTCTTCAAAATGGCTCAGGCTATCCGTATCCAGTCGTCGTGACAGATTCTCTCGGACTATATTTTCATGTTCCTTTCTGCGGAAAAAAGTGCGGCTATTGTGACTTTTATTCAGAGCCTTATAAAAAATCAGGCGCAGAAAGCTACGTTGAAGCCGTTCTGCGCAATATAAACCATTATTCCGAACCGGAAAGAACTGTCGATACTGTTTATTTCGGCGGCGGTACCCCCTCCCTGCTGTCTCCGTTACAGCTTGACCGCATATTATCGGCTGTACGTCGCTATTTCAGCCTTGAAAGCTCTGCAGAAATCACCCTTGAAGCCAATCCCGGTACCCTTACTGCGGATAAGCTGAAAATGCTCCGTGAAACAGGCATAAACCGGCTTTCCATAGGTGTTCAGAGCCTTGACGAAAATGAACTGAAGCTTTTGGGAAGAACACATTCTCCACAACGTGCTGTAAAAGCTGTTGAGGACG
>JAEDLA010000070.1 GCA_016295545.1 Oscillospiraceae bacterium
ATAACAATCAAAAGCGACTTTAAATGCATATAATTTCTGATACACAAAATTAATGGCATTACTTTCTTCTTGAACCATTTTTTCTGTCAGTACTTCTTTTAATGTCGCACATACGCTCCTCACTGTTCTGCTTAAAGCGTGTGAGCATATCCTCAAAGGAAAGCTCACTCATAGGAACAGTTTTCTTCGGCTCCCACACGTTGGGCTTGCTTCTCTGAGCGTCATTGCGGCGGCGGTTATTGTTTCTGTTCTGATTCTGTCCCTGTGGCTGAGGATTTTCCACCGCTTTTTTGATAGACAGACTCACCTTGCCCGCCTCATTGATTCCGATAACCTTGACCTTAACCTGCTGATTTTCAGTAAGGTGATCCCTTATCTCGCTGACGTAGGTGTTGGCGATCTCAGAAATATGTACCATACCTGTACCGCCGCCGTCAATATCAACAAAAGCGCCGTACTGAGTGATTCCCTTAACTTTTCCTTCGTAAATTTTACCGATTTCCAGCTGCATACTGTAAAAAACTCCTTTTAGATTTAATCCCTTGATGTGTCGTAGAATCTGCGCTCGTCGGGATAAGCGTAGCCTCTTTCCTCGATTGCGACCTTTTCCATGTAAGCGGAGGTATCATTACTGTCGAGGACACGCTGAATCTCCATATTTTCCGCTTCATAGGCATCGATTTTAGACTGAATATTCACGAGCTGCTGTTCCTTTTCGGCACAGTCCTTTTCAGTGGTAATAATGAGCACAGCACAGCCGATTATCATGCCGACAGCTGCCAGCTTAACAAGGACGCCATGAAAGAGTCCTTTTTTGTTATTTTTATATTTTACTTTTTTCGGCAACGATTTTCACGTTCTTTCTTTTTTATTTCAATATTATTATACAACAAATAGCGGCAATTTAGCAATAGGTTTCTAATATTTTTCAGACAGTTTACTAAATGTTTGTTACTTCCCACAAATTTTCCTGCTGCTTTTTCACGTAAAAATACATAACATCTGCAGAAAGGGGATATAATAAAGCTGAAAAGCTTTCTGAGGACAGAGAAAATTTTTCTTACAGCAGAAATAACTGCGTTTCCCACAGTAAGAATATAGAGCATGAAGCCCAGCAGATTGCCGAGAACATAATAAAAACGCAGCTCACCTCTTGCCGCAGCAGAGGAGAAAACTGACAGGAAAAATGCATAGAATGTAAAGAAAATCAGGTCCTCGAAAACCACAAGCCAGCTGTTATGGGGCAGAGCTGCACGGAGCGCACGGAAAATATCATAAATAACGCCCAGTACAGCTCCGAAAAGGCAGGACAGTCCGAATAACACAAGCTGTTCGCTTACAGAGAAAAAGGTTTCAGGAATATTCATCGGAAAAGCCTCCCGAGAGCTGAAAGAGGGCCGTGCCTGTCCTTATCTCCGTAGATTATTGCCCAGATATCTCCGGTAACAGTCATATCCCCTGTCTCTACGCTCATGGAATCAATGTGAAGCTCCTTTCCCTGAATGGTAAGCTCCCCAAGCTGTGTGTAAAGGCAGATAGCCTTTTCGTCAAAGCTGTCCACATCGGTTATCCCCGAAATACTGAGACTTTTTCTGTTTTCAAGTATCATGCTGTGATTCTGCTTTATTGTTTTATCCTGCATCATAAAATTCTGCCTCCTATAGCCTGTACAGTCAGTCTGTGCGCCTGAATGTACTTTGATAGTAACAATTCTATTCCTCCGGGGACAAAATTATTACAGGGTATCTCTGTTTCTTTGCTGTATGATATTGTGCAAAATGACAATAAATATATTTTGTCACCACTTTTTTTAAAAAAACTATTGCCAAAGCCGGTTGAATGTGCTATAATAATGAGGATACTTGAAATCTGTATATTCATCAGATTCACTTAAATTTTAAAAAATTCCGGAGGCAGTAGTAAAATGAGCACACTCGAAATAATCGGAGGAGCAGTTCTCCTCGCAATTTGTCTTGCTATTATTGTAATTTGTCTCATGCAGGACCAGAAATCTCAGGACAGCATGACAGCAGCTCTTACAGGTGCAAGCACTGATTCATTCTACGGTAAAAACGAGGGCAGAACAAAGGAAGCTATCCTCAATAAGATCACAAGAACACTTGGTATTGTGCTGTTTATCGTGGTACTTGCGATAAATATTGTTCCGCTGTTTATCAGCAAATAACTTATTGCCCTATGGCTCAGTGTCATAGGGTTTTCTTTTGATTTTTACCATTATTAAAAAGGAGTTCTGAATATATGGCCGGGAAATCCAGAAAGAAAAATTCTTCAGCAGCCAGCCGCAAAAATACAGTAAGCACTGAAAGCTATAAGAATAAAATCGTAACCTTTCTGAACAAGTATGAAAAAAAGCTTATGCCGCTTCATGAGCTTGAAGTCAAGTGCCGAACAAAGAAAAACGGCCGTGAAAACTTCGCCGCCGCCTTTGACCAGCTGAGGACTGAGGGCATTGTTACTATGAGAAAAGGCATGAAAGCCGCTCTTTGCTCAAGGATAAACTGCTGGCCCGGAACAGTCACACGTCTCAGCCGTACATTCGGATTTGCAAAAACTGATGAGGGCGTTGAGTATTTCATTCCCGGAAAATGTATGCTTGGTGCTATGCCCGGCGACAGAGTCCTTATCTCCGACATTGTCTCACGTTCAGGCGAACCGGAGGGGGAAATAATTGACATCATTCAGGAGGGCAGCTCCTCTCTCGCAGGAAGAATTGAATTTACCGACGGCGAACCGTACCTTGTACCGGATATTGCCTCAAAAAACCACCTTATCATCGTCGGTCAGGACTGCTCCGGATTAAGGGAGGGTGACAAGGTTCTTGCGGAAATCGTCAGCAGAGGTCACCGTCATGCTGAGCACAAGGTTAAAATAACCATGATATTCGGCAGTTCCGACACAGCCTCAGCCTGTGCGTCATCTATACTTGCCGTTCACGGCGCAGAAACAGAATTTCCCGATGAAGTTCTCCGTGAAGCCCGAAAAATCTCTGAGGGCGGCGTTCAGGAATACTGCTTCAATAACCGTGAGGATTTGCGCTGCAAAAACATTTTCACCATTGACGGCGCTGAATCCAAAGACCTGGACGATGCTATTTCTGTTGAAAAGACAGACAAAGGCTATCTTCTGGGCGTTCATATTGCCGATGTTTCGCACTATGTCAAGGGCAACAGCGCTCTTGACAAGGAGGCTATGAAAAGAGGGACAAGCATCTACTATGCGGACAAGGTAATACCCATGCTGCCAAAGGAGCTTTCCAACGGTATATGCTCGCTTAATCCCAATGAAAACAGGCTTGCACTTTCTGCATTTATGGATATTTCTCCGGAGGGAGAAATGCTGTCCTACCGCTTCTGCAAAAGCGTTATCAGCTCACGGGTAAAGGGCGTTTACTCCGAGATAAACAGCATTCTTGACGGCTGTGCTTCTGCGGAAATAATGGATAAATACAGCTGTGTAAAGGACGAAATACGTCTTATCAATGAACTTGCGGATATTCTTATTGAGAAAAAGAGCCGCCGCCATGTTCCTGAGCTGAACACAGTGGAAAGCCGCCTTATTATAGACGAAAACGGTATCTGCACCGGTGTTTCTCCCCGAAAATCAGGCAAGGCTGAGCGTATTATCGAGGAATTTATGCTGAAAGCCAATGAAGCTGCCGCTAAGCTTGCCCGTGAAAAGCAGGTCCCCTTTGTTTACAGAGTTCATGAAGCTCCGCCCGCTGAGAAAGTCGAAAGGCTGAAAGAGCTTCTGCCTAAATTCGGACTGAGCTGTCCGCAATTCACTGATTTCAAGCCTGCCCATGCGGCAGAGATACTTGAAAGCTCAAAGGATACGCCCTACAGCGAAGCCGTAAATCTCATGGTGCTCCGTTCAATGGCAAAGGCGAAATACTCCGACGTTCCGCTGGGACATTTCGGACTTGACCTGAAGGATTACGCTCACTTCACCTCCCCTATCCGCCGTTATCCTGACCTGTCCATACACCGCATAATCACGGACATTCTTGCCGGCTACGGAGACCAGTGGCTCTGCAAGAGATACAGCGGATTTGTCAGCAGTTCAGCGGAAAAGTCCTCCAATGCAGAGCTTCGTGCCGTTTCCATTGAGCGTGAGTGCGAGGACTGCTACAAGGCTGAGTATATGAAAAGTCATATCGGTGAAGTCTTTGAGGGACGTATTTCCAGCGTAACCGAGTTCGGCTTCTATGTAATGCTGCCCGACTCCGTTGAGGGACTTGTTCACATCAGAAGTCTTCCGGAGGGAGAATACGACTACAGCGAACCGTTGTCCCTTACAGAGAAATTTTCCGGGGTGTCCTACACTTTAGGAGATACAATCAGGGTAATATGCTCCTCAGCAGACGTAAGTGAGGGAAAAATAGATTTTGTACTTGAAGACGAGGAATAGGTGTAATAATGAAAAAAGTTAATGCAATGCTGATAATGTCAGCAATAATTCTCACATCAGCCGCAGTATTTTCAGGCTGCTCGGCAAACAAAAATTCAGAGGACTCCTCCGCAGCTGAAAGCTCATCAGTTGTTTCAGAAGAAAGTCTTGCTTCGGAAACGGAAGTTTCAAAGGCTCAGGAAACTCAGCCGGATCCTCTTGCTCCAACAGAGCCTGCTGAAACAACAGCTGCCGCAACTGCCGCTGTTACCGAAAGGGAGACTTCCTCCGCTGAGCCTGCCGAAAAGAAATACGAAACTGACGAAAACGGCGCAGTTATCTTCGCCGACAGCAGCTCTGCAACCAGCGGAGAGCTGATACTTGCTGCACAGGAGCTTTTTGAAGCTGCCTGCAAAACAAGCTGGGATTTCCACGTTGGCTGTCCTTATGAGCTTGATTACAATACAACTGTGAAAAACGACTACAACTGGGAGTTCTATCTGGTAACAGACGAGGGAATCAACTCCATAGCAGATGTTGAAGCTGATTATTTCAAGGTTTTCAGCGAAAGCTACGGCAGCGACCTTTCTGAGATATACATGGAAAGCAACGGCAGAGTTTATGCACTGAACGGCGCAAGAGGTCAGAACCTCTATTACACCGGCTCAGCAGTAACGGCTGTGGAGAGCCGCACTGAAAATGAGATTTTCTTCACCGTTGAGAATTACTACAGCGGTGATGATTTCAGCGGAGAGGGAAACATCACAAAATCAGCAGTCTTTTCCGCAGTTATTTCTCCTGACGGCTCATGGCGTGCAGGTAAGTTCTCACTCCCCTATTAATTGGGATATTCTGCCTGAACTAATCATAAACGTGCACAAAGAAGCAGGTACGAAACAGCCGATTTTATCAAAAACGACATTTTTTTATAAATACTTTACATCATGTTTTTTTTATGATATAATGTAAGAGCATATTCAGCAGCTATTTCTGCTTATATTCCTTTAAATCTAAAGTCAGGAATATTTAAGGCAATACCGCAGGATTCAGGTATCATTCCGGTTTTGCGGATAAACTGAAAAATATGAATATATTATTTTCCGGAGGGCAAAATGGCACAGAAAAAACAAGACGCACGTTATCTTAATATAACGTTAACAAATGAAGAAGAGGAAAAGGATTCCTTAGTTATTTCCTTATCCGCAATTTTCAAAATGGTAAAAAAATATTTCCCGATATGGTTAGTGACAGCTGTAGTTTCTTTCGCTCTGATATTTGCAGTTTCATTTGCTGCTGCACCGGAAGAACACAAGAAAATAAGCGCTCTTGTAAGCTTCACCTTTGACGGAATCGAAAAAGGAATTGATCCGGCTGGAAATGAATTTGACGCAAGACAAATCAAAAATCCGGCTGTTATTGAAGCCGCACTTACCGAGCTTGGCGAACCTCTTGAAGATCTTGAAATAATCAGACAGGGTATCTCCTTTGAGTCAATTACTCCTTCTGACGCAATCGACAAAATAACTGCATATAAAAGTGTTTATGAAACTGCACAGAGCGGTGCTCTCAGCGCTGCTCAGGCTATGCTTGATGTTGACGTTTATCCTACTCAGTTCAAGGTTTACTTCAACTACTCCAAAACGGAATATAACGCTTCAAGAGCTGTTGAGGTATTCAACACTATCCTTGAATGCTACAGAGACTATTTCTTTGAAACCTACGGCTATAACAAGGCTCTGGGAAATGCTGTAACAGCTATTGACTACACAACCTATGATTATGCAGAAGCTGTTGATGTATTTGACACATCACTCCACACTCTCCAGAAATATGTTGACAATCTTGCCTCTGAAGATAAAACACGTTTCCGTTCATCTGCAACAGGCTATACTTTCTCTGACCTTTCAGAAGCAATAAAATCTGTAAGATCTATCGACCTTGATGTCCTCTCCTCCTATATCACTGTAAATAATGTTACAAAGGACAAGGACAGCATTGTTACATATTATCAGTACAGAATCGAATCACTTACACGTCAGAAAAAAATTGCAGAGGAAAACCTCGCCACAATTACTGATACTATTAACTCCTATGTTAAGGATACTGTAATGATTTTCGGCAATGGTACTGAAAATACTGATACAGAATACACTCAGTCCTCTGCTGCCTATGACAAGCTTATTGCTCAGAAAATTGATGCTCAGGACACACTCTCCACAAATACACAGCAGATTGATTTCTACCAGAAAAGAATTGACGCTCTCAAAGGCAAGCCTGCCGGAACAGATGCTCAGCGTGAAAAGGTTGAGACAGACCTTTCAGCACTTAATGATAAGGTAAATAATCTCCTCGACACTGTAAACAAGACTGCTGATGAATACTACGAAAACGTATCCTTTGCAAACGCATATAATATTCTTGTTCCTGCAAGCACATCAGCTGTAAACACAATAAAAATAATTATCAACAGCATGATAACAAAGCTTGCTATTGTAGAAGCCCTCTTCTTTGCAATTTATATAATATTTGCTTTTATAAAAGCTGTTATCACAGAAACTAACAAGAAAAATTCCTTAGCTGCTATAGCTAAAGCTGCCGCTTATTCAGACGAGCCTGATACAGACGAGGCAGACGATGAAGCTGAGGAGGAAAAATCCCGCAAGGAAACGGCAAAGGCTAAAAAATAAGCATCTCAGTCAGTATAAAATCCCCCCGTTGATTTCAATGGGGGAATTTTAATACTAATTCTCCAAACGGTAACAGATGTCACAAGTATTACTTCGTCGGACAAGCCGAGGGAAGTAATGCTGAAGTGTCCGTAAATCATCG
>JAEDLA010000071.1 GCA_016295545.1 Oscillospiraceae bacterium
GACTCCGCCAAAGGGTTTATACCCTTTGGAAACCCACTTTGGCTTCGCCGCTTTTTATTGCCGAATTATTAAATCATGCCTTATACAGAATGTCTATTTCCCCGTCAACAAAGCCGATTCCTACAGCTTCTGCGCCAAGAAGAATATCCTTGTAAGTACCCTCTGAAAGGTAGTCGCATACAAGCTCGCTTATAAATTTCAGTGCCTGTTTCCAGCCGGTATCCTCCTCATCGGAGCTGTCAACGCAGAAGATGTCCTCACCGCTGCTCCAGACCTCTGAACACGCCCAGTCACCGCCGTCATTTTCATCAAATTCGTCGGCAGCTATCAGCTGGATACCATAAATATTTTCGCCCTCTGTCTCCTCATAGAGATTAAAGTTGAAAGCCTTTGTGGTGTCCGGCATATCGTTATTTTCAAGCAGGTCATCAAGCCATTTTTTAAATTCAGAATAGATTTCCATATTGTTTCACCTCCGGAAGCTATGCAGATTATTCAATTGCTCCGAATTTGCAAAGCTCCTGACAAATTCCGCAGCCAACGCACTGTGTATGGTCGATAATAGACTTGCCGTCTCTCATGGATATTGCAGGACAGCCTATCTTCATACACGCCTTGCAGCCACGGCATTTATCTATATCAGTTTTAAGCGGCGGATTATGCTTTACGTATTTAAGCAGTGCGCAGGGACGGCGTGAAATGATTACAGAAGGCTCATCAGCCGCCAGCTCCTCCCTGATAACAGCTTCTGTTTCAGCAAGAGAATAGGGATCAACTACACGTACACGCCTGATTCCCACAGCTTTGCAAAGCTCCTCAAGATTAACAGCTGCTGCCGGATCCCCTTTCAGATTCTTGCCTGTGGTAGGATTCTGCTGATGTCCGGTCATTCCTGTGATTGAATTGTCAAGTATAATAACTGTAGAATTTGAATCGTTATAAGCAATATTAACAAGTCCTGTGATTCCGCTGTGCATAAAGGTGGAATCGCCTATAACTGCAACGGACTTGTGTTCAGCCTCAGCTCCTCTTGCCTTATTGAAGCCGTGAAGCGCTGAAACAGATGCTCCCATGCAAATAGTCCAGTCCATAGCGGAAAGCGGTGCTGAAGCTCCCAGTGTATAGCAGCCAATATCACCGGAAACAACAACTTTAAGCTTTGACAGGCAGTAGAAAAGTCCTCTGTGAGGACAGCCTGCACACATTACAGGCGGTCTGACCGGTACATTTTCAATGAGCTGAGCGTACTCCTTTTTAGTGCCAAGAATCTTTTCCTCCACAATTGCCTGTGAAAGCTCGCCGATACAGCCGAAAAGCTCCTTGCCGACAATGTTGTTTACGCCGATATTGCGGCAGTGCTGCTCAATTATACCGTCAAGCTCCTCGATTATGTAAACCTTTTCATACTTTGCTGCAAAATCCTGAATCAGTCTGACAGGCAGAGGATTTACCATGCCAAGCTTCAGCACGGAAGCTTTGCTGCCAAGAGCCTCCTTTGCATACTGATATGCTGCTCCGCTGGTAATTACGCCAAATTCAGCAGATTCAGATATCTCAGTCCTGTTAAGGGAAGTTGTCTCAGCATATTCAGTGAGCTTTGCCATTCTCTCCTCAACAAAAACGTGTCTGCCTCTTGCATAAGCAGGCATCATAACGTATTTCTGAGGAGCTTTTTCGTAAGGCTTCAGCTCCGGTTCTTCCCTGTCACAAAGCTCCACAATACTCTGAGAATGGGCAACTCTTGTACAAAGGCGAACAATTGCCGGTGTATCGAACTGCTCCGAAAGCTCAAATGCAAGCTTTGTAAATTCCTTGCACTCCGAAGAATCGGACGGCTCAACCATAAGCACCTTTGATGCAATTGCATGGTGGCGGCTGTCCTGCTCATTCTGTGAAGAATGCATTCCGGGATCATCGGCAACAGCTATTACAAGTCCGCCGTTAACTCCGGTATAGGCTGCTGTAAAAAGGGGATCGGCGGCAACATTCAGTCCGACGTGCTTCATACCGCAGAAGCTTCTTGCTCCGGCAATTGAAGCGCCCAGCGCAGTTTCCATTGCAACCTTTTCATTAGGTGCCCACTCTGCATATATTTCCTCATACTTTGCGGCAGCCTCTGTTATTTCTGTAGAGGGCGTTCCGGGATAGCTTGACGCTACACGACAGCCTGCCTCGTAAAGTCCTCTTGCAAAAGCCTCGTTTCCGAGCATTAGTTTTTTCATAAAGTGTATTCCTTTCAGCTAAATATATCTTTTTCCAGGTCACCTCTAAAAACCATAGTGCCTCAGATGCGCAGTCAGATTTTTCGTCAGTGCGCATAGAAATTTCGCAGGCATACTTTTGTATGTCAAGAAATTTCTGTGCGATATGACGGAAAATATGCAAGCAGATGAGGTGCTAAGGCTTTAGCCGGTGGTTTTTAGAGGTGACCTCAATCCACTTCGCCACGCTGTTTTCCGTATTTGACGGGATAATAATATCCGCAAGCCTTTTCAGCTCAGGATTTGCATTTTCAACAGCAAGCTTTATGTCACAGGCTTCAAAAAGCGGAATATCGTTAAGGTTATCCCCGAAGCCTGCTATCTCATCAAAGCCATAGCTCTGACGTAGAAATTCAACTCCGCTTTTCTTTGAGGCAGTCTCTGAAAAAATCTCCAGATACCACACATCGTTATTATATATGTCACGGTAGAACTCATATTTCAGTCCGCCGATTTTTTCGATTTCCTTACGCACTTTATCAAGCTTTCCAAAGCTGTCAAGCAGCGCAAAATAAACCACATCTCCGTTACAGGCTCCGGTAAAGCTTCTGATCTGTTCAAAGGGTTTGTCATACCTCTGACGGCGGCTGAGGTAAAATTCCTCCATTGCCGGATTATCAAGGTCTGTAAACTGACAGTACAGCTTATTATCCGTAATCTTGTACATGAAACCGGTCTGTCCGAGACGGTCAAGCAGCTCGGAAACGGCTGCTGATTTATCCTCAGTGGGACGCTCTGTCCGGACATATTCCCTTTTTTCAAGGTCGTAGATACATACTCCATTCATCAGAATGCACGGAACATTAACTTTCACGTCAGCCATTATCTTTACTGCTGATGCGGCTGTTCTTGCTGTTGCAAAAGTGAAAAACGCTCCGGCAGAAATGCATCTGTTCAGCAGTTCCGCTGTATCGCCGGAAATAGTCTGCTCCGGTGTCAGAAGCGTTCCGTCAAGGTCGGAAATATACAGCCGCTTCATTTATTGTCCTGATTGCGCAGGTCTACGATTCTCTTTGCCTTGCCCTGAAATCTTTCAAGTGACTTGCTCTCCACAAGAGAAACCTTTGTATCAATTCCCAGAACTGTTTTCAGGTTATGGTGGATACTTCCCTGAAGCTTTTCAAGTTCACCGTAGTTTTCAAGAAGTGATTCATCAGCAAGCTCAACCTTAACTTCAAGGCGATCGGTATAGTTTGCTCTTGTAAGTACAAGCTGATAATGGGGAGCTATCTTGTCAAATCCCATAAGCACACTTTCAATCTGTGACGGGAACACGTTTACTCCCCTGATTTTCAGCATATCATCACTTCTGCCCTTGACCTTTGCCATTCTTGCAAAGGTTCTTCCGCACTTGCACGGCTCGTAATCTATCTGAGTGATATCCTTTGTTCTGTAACGGAGCATCGGGATTCCCTCTTTAGTAAGAGTAGTCACAACAAGCTCGCCCTGACTGCCCTTTGGAAGAACTTCTCCCGTATTTGAATCGATAATCTCTGCATAGAAGTGGTCCTCATTTATGTGCATTCCACAGCGCTCACGGCAGTCTCCGGCAACGCCCGGTCCCATAAGCTCGCTCATGCCGTAATTATCGGTCACAAACAGTCCGAGTGCCTTTTCTATCTGGTCACGCATTTCAATTGTACAGCCCTCTGAGCCGAAAAGTCCCAGCTTCAGGTTGATTTTATCAATAACTCCCATTTCCTTTGCTTTTTCAGCCATATACTGAGCATAGGACGGTGTGGAAACAAGAGCAGTAGTCTGAAAATCCTGCAAAAACATTATCTGCTTCTCCGTGTTTCCGCTTGAAGTTGGAACAACGGTGGCACCTATTTTTTCAAGTCCGTAATGAAGTCCCAACGCACCGGTGAAAAGTCCGTAGCCAAAGGCAATCTGTACAATATCTTCATCAGTAGCTCCGGCAGCACAGCATATACGTGCCATGCAGTCACTCCAGTTTTCAATGTCATTTCTTGTATATCCTACAACAGTAGGCTTGCCGGTAGTACCGCTTGAAGCGTGAAGTCTTACGATATTCTTCATAGGCTGACCGAAAAGTCCGAAAGGATAATTGTCACGTATATCCGATTTATTTGTATAAGGAATATACTGAATATCGCTGAGTGTTTTGATTTTTTCAGCAGTTACCCCTGCTTCTGTAAGTCTTTTATTATAAAAAGGGACGTTGTTTATACAGTAATCAACAAGGTGTTTCAGTCTTTCAAGCTGAAGCTCCTCGATTTTTTTTCTTGGCATCGTCTCTATATCTTTCTGAAACATTAGAACTGACTTCCTTTCAAAAATAAGCTTATATCATTATACCATATTGTTGAAATAAAGTACAGGATTAATTTAAAAATGCATTTGATTTTGTGCATTGCTACGAAAAAATGCAGACTTCGCTGTGAAGTCTGCATAAAAATTCAAGATTAACACACAAATCCATTTTTATTTGTACGGCAGTTATTTAAGGGGACGCTGTCCCAACGGTCGCCCGTACCCTCTGGACTCCGCCAAAGGGTTAATAAACCCTTTGGAATCCCACTTTCTTCTTTGAAAGGCTGACTAAATATTTTCAGTCATTAATGCCACTGCATGAGCGGAGATGCCAAGCTTTTCTCCGGTAAAGCCAAGCTTTTCCTCCGTTGTTGCCTTTACTCCTATCTGTGAAACCTCACAGCCGCAGACTGCCGCAATATTCTCCCTCATTTGCATTACATAGGGGGCAAGCTTTGGTGCCTGCGCTATTACTGTTGCGTCAATATTGCCGATTTTATAGCCCTGCTCCCTGCATATATGGCAAACCTCTCCCAGAAGCTTCATGCTGTCCGCTCCCTTGTATTTTTCATCGGTATCAGGGAAAAAATGCCCTATATCTCCCAGCGCAAGAGCTCCCAGCATAGAGTCCATTATGGCATGAACAAGCACGTCCGCATCGGAATGGCCTAAAAGTCCCACAGTATGAGGAATCTCAACTCCTCCTAAAATAAGCTTTCGCCCCTCAGAAAGCCTGTGAACATCATAGCCGTGACCTATTCTGAACATTTCTGCGCCTCTCTTTCCGCTTTAAGCAGTGTTTCCGCAAGCATTATATCCTCCGGAGTTGTGATTTTTATATTGGTGTAATCGCCGGCTGTCATATATATTTTTCCGCCTACAGCCTCTGCAAGCTGACAATCGTCAGTAAAGTCAAGTCCGTGCTCCATTGCAAAGTCAACGCCCTCAAAATAAAGCTTCTTCCTGAAAACCTGCGGCGTCTGCGTTATATAAAGCGAACTTCTCGGAGGCGTATCTGTTACAAGTCCGTCATCGACCACCTTTATTGTATCCTTTACAGGCACTCCCAGAGCTGCTCCGCCGAATACCCTTGCATCACGAATTGTCTTTTCAATGTGCTCCGGCTTTACAAGCGGACGTGCTCCGTCATGTACGGCAATGTACTCCGTTTCCTTAGAAATACAGCGCATTCCGCTGATAACGCTCTCCTGACGTGTTGCTCCCCCTGTGACGCACTCCGAAAGCTTTGTTATGCCGGATCGCTGAGCCTCAGCCTTTATTTCAGGTATATCCCCCTCACGGGCAACAATAATTATCTCCCTGACGCTTTCACAGTTCTGAAAGGCTTTCATGGTATTTCCGATAACCGAGCTGTCCCCCAGCGGGAGAAGTATTTTGTTTCTCCCCTGCATTCGGGTAGAACTGCCTGCGCACACTATTATTACTGATGTATCCATATCTGCTCCTTATTCCTCCACAAAGCTTGAATTTTCCTGCGGTCCGACCATAAAGGAAACGGCTTTCTGATAATTCACTATCTTGTTGACCGTATCATCTCCGCCGTATTCGCCGTCAAGGGTCCATGTAATCGGCTCATCACCGAGAGATGTAAAGGTTATACTGTCGGTACGGAAAAATTTAATATAATCCCTGTCAATCTCCTCTTTGATATTCAGGAGAGAGTATACTATTTTGTTAAGCTGAACAATATTTGCCGGTTTCTTTATCAGCGTAACCTCGAATTGACCGTCATCAAGCAGAAAATCATTCAGTGAAAGCAGTCCGGCTACTGATGATGAATTTGTAACCATGCCGAAAACGAAATCGTCCTCAAGCACTGAATCGCCGTACTCGATCCGCATACGCTTCGCCCGAATGCTTGTCAGATGCAGAAGTCCGCTGACTATATAGGCGGCGTGACCAAAAATATTCTTGACCTGCTGAGATGTCTCATAGGTTATATTTGTAAACGCTCCGAACGCCACAATATATGTGAAATATTTGTTGTTGAAGCCCCCAACGTCACAGGGAGTTGGCGTTCCCTCTGTTATCCACCTGACCGACTCCATTATTCCTTTTGGAATCCCCAGTCCCTTTGCAAAGTCATTTGTTGAGCCTGCCGGTATATAGCCGATAGGAATTCTGTTTCCGCTTGACATCACTCCATGCAGACACTGACTTAATGTACCGTCACCTCCTGCACAGACAATCATATCATAGCCCTCGTTGCAGGCATAAGCTGCTGCGGAAACAGCATCGCCGTTTTCCTGAGTTGGTCTTGCTGTAACTTCGTATCCTGCCTTTGTAAAGGCATCTATTATATCACCGAGCATATCGCCGATAACTGCCTTTCCGGCAAGCAGATTAAATATAAAATACATTTTTTTCATAAAATTTATCTCCTGAGCTCTATCTCTATCATCAACAAAAAGATTGTCCATTTTTTCTTATATTAATATTATATAAACTTGCAGGAATAATTTCAAGTCTTATGCATATAATTAAAATATAAAAATATTTTGAAAACACTTGACTTTTCTTTACAGTCATGCTATAATATAAAAGCTGAATGTTTAAGACATAAGCAAACACATTGGGGTGTCGCCAAGTGGTAAGGCAGCGGACTCTGACTCCGTTATTCCGAGGGTTCAAATCCTTCCACCC
>JAEDLA010000072.1 GCA_016295545.1 Oscillospiraceae bacterium
TTTTTTGTTTGTTTTTTTACAGTACCTTTTATTTTACTCAGCTTATACTTTTTGAACTTTGTTTTGTTTTTGCTGCAATAAGCGTTACACAGAAAAGAACAACTGAAAAAGCAAGCTCAATTCCTATACACAGCATGAACTCCTTTGAACTGAAAATCTCACCGTTTGAACCGGCAAGCATATTATTAGCCCTGACGTACCAGTAAGCCGGAAGAAATTTGCCTATATTCAGCACGACTCCGCTGAGCAGAGACTGCGGAACGAAAACGCCGCAGAGAAAGCTCATTCCAAGACTGATAACGATTGCTATCATGTTGATAACGTTGGTTGAGGGTGCAATAACTGCTATCAGAAGCGTAAGCATCATGCTGAAAATAAGGAACACAAATCCGTTGAGCATTGCAAGAAGTCCCTTTTCGTTGAACAGCATATCCCTGAACAGTACTGCCGCAACTCCCATAAGCAGGAGATAAAGTCCCACCACAAAAATAACAGTTCCGAGAACTATCTGGCTCATCTGACTTGTCACTGTGATACATGAGCAGTTGGTACGGTTTCTTATATCACGGCTCATCATAATAAGCAGAGTGGGACAAAGTCCTGCAATGAGCGTAACTATCAGGATATATGAAAGGTATTGGAAAAATGCTGCAATATCATCATCATAGTCAGCATTGATATTTTTGCCGAAGCTGACTGTCTCAACCTCTATTTCTGTGGTGGAAAGCTCTGCTGCTTTTTCACAGGCTTCTTCAAGGGAGCTTCCTCCTGCTGTACAGGCGGTCACCATGCTGATATACTGATTCAGCTGTGAATCGAAAAGCTCCGCAGAATAGCTGCCGGGAATCCTGTAATCGCTGAAAAGTCCCTCTGTATCGCCTTTCTCCAGCTTTTCGGAATATCCCTCATTTATGGTGAGGATTATATCTGCACGGCGGTAGTAAAGTGCGTCAAGAGCTTTATCCTTTCCCTCGCCAAGCTTCACGATTTTATTGCTGCGTGCGATATAGTCAGCTAAAGCCCTGCTTGCTTCTGAGTTGTCAAGGTCAGTTATGCTTATATCAAGCTTTGAGTCCGTAAACTCATTTGTTGAGGAACTTGTCAGAGTCATAGCAACGCATATTGACACGAAAATAATTATATATATCATGGAGATATGAAGCTTCTTCTTTGTCACCTTCATAAAAGTTTTAAATACTTGCATACTTTTTCCTCCTTGTCATCAGGAATCCTCCTGCTGCGAAAACGGCTGACATTATAAGAAGCAGTACAGCTCTTTCAATATAGCGTGTATAGTCGTCATAGATAGAAAGGCAGTAGAACAGGTCAGATATAATTGACGCCGGATTAAATACGTTTATAACAGGACATTTTTCCTCAATCACAGCTTTCATATTGCCCACCATAAGTCCGCTGAGGAAACAGCTTGTCATACTTATACCCATTGTCATTCCCATCTTTGCACTCTCTGAGGCACTGGTGGCTGAGCCTATGAAAAATCCCAGTGATACGCCTAAAACTGAGCCTAAAATACCGGAAAGATATATCATAGGTATCTTATCTCCCATGTCTATTCTGAGAATGAAAAGAATGTAGCTGATACTGATAAAGGTACACAGTGACTGAACACAAATCGATGCAGCCAGTTTTACAATGATAGCTTTAAGCTTGTGTACAGGTGAAACGCATTTTCTTGCGCCGATTGCGGAAAGGTTTCCCTGATTTGAAGTTGCAGCGAAAATTCCGCTTGTTGTTCCGAAAAGAGCTACCATAGCAATGAGATTCTGGAAATAAGCTGCGTATTCGTCCATATTGCCGCTTGAAAGCTCCTTAGTCTCAATGCAGTCTATCTCAGCGGAAAGAGCATCGATAACAGCAGGCAGCTTATCCGGCGCATTCATTGCAATCTCCACAATAATTTCCTTCTGAGAGGTGTACTGTTCAAGGAATGACCTGATTATTGTAGGAATTATCCCCTTCCCTGATACAGCCATTGAAAGCTCGTCACCAACATAGATGATGCCGCTAATTTTCTTTTTCTCCAGAAGCTCCATTGCTTCCTCCCTGTCAGTGTACTGTACGGTGAAAAGCGGCGAATCTCCGGTGGAAAGCTGCTCCATTACAGTGCGGAAAGCTTCATCGCTTTTTTCCTCCACAACAGCAACGGGAATTTCGGCGAACATTTCGTCTTTCTCATAAAGATTGCCGAAAGCAAGGTGGAAAAATGTTGAAAGTATTATAGGAAAGCACATCATCCAGAAGATAACATCCTTTTGACGTATATCACTGAGAAATTCATATTTGAATAAATTCCGGAACATTACTTACCCTCCGTATCTCTTAGTTCTTTGCCTGTAACTTCAAGGAAAACGTCATTAAGCGTAGGCTGCTCGGAGTAAACCCTGCCGAAAGGAATCTCCCTGTCGGAGAGAACTCCCAGTACTCTTATGAGATTATGTCTGCCGCCGCTGCACCTGATTGTAAGCCTGCCGTCCTCGAAGCTTGTCTCGTAAACGTGTTCAAGTCCGTTTATAGCTGTAACAGCCTCCTCAGGAATATCAAGCACTTCTATGGTGATAGTTTCGGTATTGCGTATCAGCTTTTTCAGCTCGTCCTTTGTACCTATGGCAAGATTTTTTCCCTTGTCTATTATGGCTATTCTTGTACAGATCTGCTCTACCTCCTCCATGTAGTGTGAGGTGTAGATTATTGTTGCTCCCTGACGGTTAAGCTCCTGTATGCCCTCAAGAATCCTGTTTCTGCTCTGCGGATCTACGGCAACTGTCGGTTCATCAAGGATTATAAGCTTCGGCTTGTGAGCTATTCCGCAGGCTATATTCAGACGGCGGAGAAGTCCTCCTGAAAGCTTTTTAGGATAGAATTTCGTGAAATTTTCCAGTCCCACAAATTCTATTGCCTCCTGCACATACTTCTTTCTCAGTGTTTTGTCCTTTATGTAAAGTCCGCAGAAATAGTCGATATTCTCATAAACTGTAAGCTCATCAAATACTGCAACATTCTGCATTATAACACCGATCTGTCCCTTTACCTTGTAATTGTCCGGAGCCATTTCCTCTCCGAAAACCTCTATTGTGCCCTTGTCAAAGGTAAGCAGTGACAGCAGACAGTTTATTGCTGTGGTTTTTCCTGAACCGTTGGGACCAAGCAGTCCGAATACTTCGCCCTCCTTTATTTCAAGGCTGAAATGGTCAAGGGCGATAAGCTCCTTGTATCTCTTTACAAGATTTTCTATTTTTACAATAGTCTTTGCCATATTCTTTCCTCCATGTTCTTTATTGTTTTCTTTATTATATTACATTTCTCCTCTCTTTGGAAGTGAAATTTGTCAGGATTTTATATGACAAATGTAATATTCTTTTCAGATATACTTTAAACTGATTATTGACATGAAATGCCTGTAATGCTATAATAAGACTATATTTTTAAGGAGGTCAAGCCATGTCTTTTTTCAGAAATTTATTCAGCCGAAGTACAAATAATACTCCCGATGCTCCGAAGCCTGTGAAACAGGAAGAACAGTCACCAAAGCATTTTCAGATAGATTCAGCTGAGGACGCAAAAAAGCTCCTGCAGCTCTGCGAATTTAACGAATATCTCATGAAAAATCAGTACGATTCCGAAACCTGCCGCAATTTCAGTCAGTTTGCAGAAAGCAGTCTGAAAAAGCAATGGGCGGCTGACTACTGCACAGAGCTGCTCACCGGAATAAAAAACGGAATTTCCGGTGATATTTCTCAGGACCTCAGAAAATTCTACAGTATCTGCAATTATTACATCTCCTCCGACTGCTTTATTGAGCTTTACACCGAAGTATGGAGAAATCTTTTTAGCAGCGGAAAGAAAGTTCCGACAGTCCTTATAAAAGACTATTTAAATCTTTTTACCGGACGATTCAGCAAATCAGCACCAGAAGCTGAGGAACTGATAAAGCTCACCCTCAGTCAGCTTGAACATGAGGAGCCAAGTTATTCTATTGATGAACTGAAAAGAACCTGCATTGCCGTTCGTGGAATAATTTCAGATATGAATGGTGCAGACTCCTCATTCAGATTTGAATTTGCTCTTACTGAGCCGTCAGTTATTGAAAAACTCAGGAATTATTACCTTGACAAGTATAACGGCGACAATGAAGCGGCAAAAGAGGATTCAGCCTGTCTGAACTGCTATTACGGCGTAAAAAATGACAGTATATTCCTGACTGCTTCCAGCGAAGCTGCGGACAGCAGTTTTTACCACAGCTGGGATATTTACGAGTTTGCCGCTGTATTTTTCGCAGAGGATACTGCTTCTGTTTTCCAGTGTAAAAGAGATGAGGACGGCAGATTTGTTATTGAAAAGGGTTATAAGGTTTCAGAACCTCTGCTTGAAAAATATGAGCCTGTCATTTCAGCAGCAATTTCATTTTACCGCAATAAAGAGGAATCAGACAAATTCAGGGATAAGCTCAGTTCACAAATGGGTGACGGATACAGCTTTAATAAGGAAAGATTTAAAGCTGATTCTGAACTTCAGAAAAGCTTCGGAAGCAGCTTTGGTTATCTTCTTGAGCGCATTCCGGACAACGGCCTGTCAGATGTTCTGAAAATGCTTGTGGAATTCTGTGAAAAAAGCGCTCCACGATACGGACTGGAAAATACATTTTTTGGTGAGCCTGCCACAGCGGAGGAAATTGAAGCCTGCGAAAAGCGTATCGGCATGGCTCTCCCCGAAAGCATAAAGGAGTTTTTAGCCTTTGCAAACGGCGCACAGATTATCAACTGTTCAAATGTCCTGCATGGAACAGCAAAGATATGCAATGATGAATATATCGGTGACGAGTATCTGCTTATAGGCAGCATTATTGGTGACGGAACAATGCTCTGCTGCCGGAAATCCGACGGCTGCTGCGGAGAATTTGACCACGAAACAGGTGATTTCATAAGTTTTGGTAACTACGGCGGTATGCTGGAATATATTATGGATTTAAATGCATAACAAAAAAGCCTGTATCGGAAGAAAAACTTCCGGTACAGGCTTTTTATCTCAGATTTTAAAGCACTTCTGAATCGACTGATTCGTGCCCAGTACAAGCATATTGTTATGGTCGTAAAGCACCGTTTCCGTTGAAATATTCGGATTAAGAACTCCGTCATTCTTTATCGCAAGAATATTTATACCGTATTTCTTGCGGATATCAAGCTGACCGATAGTCTTTCCAACCCACTTTTCCGGCACGGATATCTCAAAAATGGAGTAATCTCCGTCAAGCTCAATATAATCGAAAACATGATTTGAGCTGTATCTTATTGCTGTCCATGCGGCAAGCTGTTTTTCAGGATATATTACCTCATCTGCACCATTTTTCAGCAGGAATTTCTCATGAACGTCCGAAGCAGCCCTTGCTATGACATTCTGTGCTCCAAGCTCGCTGAGAAGCGATGTAGTTTCAAGGGAGCTCTGAAAATTATCACCAATTGCCACAATACAAACGTCAAAATTGCGTATTCCCAGAGATTTCATGAAATTATAGCTGGTGGAGTCTCCTATCTGAGCATTTGTAACATAGCTCAGCACATTCTGAACACGCTCCTCATTTTTATCTATTGCAAGCACCTCATGACCAAGCTCACTGAGCTTTTCTGATATATGCCTGCCGAATCTTCCAAGTCCTATGAGTAAAATCGATTTCATTTCTCTTTTCTCCTTATCCAACTGTTATTTTTTCCTGCGGCAGCTTTGAAAGATTGGATTTGCTGCCGGAAACGGCTGCGTATATTACTGTAAGACCGCCTACACGTCCGAGAAACATCATCACTATGAGTATAATATGTGAAGCTGTTCCCAGTGAGGGGGTTATCCCCAGTGTAAGTCCTACTGTACCTATCGCCGAAGCTGTTTCAAAAAGGCACAGTTTCAGCGGCAGATTTTCAATATTGCTTATGGCAACTGCTCCTGACATGAAAATTGTCAGGTACATAAGCAGTATCGCTGCGGCATTTTTTACAGCGTCCTCGGGAATCCTTCTTCCAAAAAAGCTTGTTTCCTTTTCCTTGCGGAATACCGAAACTGCCGATGAAAACAGTACAGCTGCCGTAGTGGTTTTCATACCGCCTGCCGTTGAACCCGGTGATCCGCCTATCAGCATAAGCACTATCATTATGAGAAGTCCTCCGCCTCCCAGCAAATTCAGGTCTACGGTATTGAAGCCGGCTGTTCTCGGAGTTACTGCCTGAAACAGCGCTGCAAGTATGCGCTCTCCTGTGGTCATATCCCAGCTGCTTCCGGAAAACTCAACATAATAGTATATTGCCGGCAGGATTATAAGTATTCCTGATGTTGCAAGAATGACCTTGCTCTGCATACGATATTTTTTCAGGCTGAAACGGTGGGTTTTTATGTCGTCCCATGTAAGAAATCCTATTCCGCCGATTACAATTAACAGTATTATCACGATATTTACAACCGCACTGCCTGAGAAAAATGTCAGGGAGGAAAATTGCTCCCGAACGCCCATAAGGTCAAATCCGGCGTTGCAGAATGCTGACACTGAATGGAAAAGTGAATACCATATTCCCCGTACCGCACCGAACTCCGACCAGAACACAGGCAGCATAAGAATAGCGCCGATAAGCTCAACAGCTATTGTAATTTTTATGGCAAAGGAGGTAAGGCGGACTATTCCTCCCACTTCCATTGCCGATATGGAATCCTGCATAGTGCTTCTTTGGAGAAGTCCTATTCTTCTGCCCGACAGCATTGCAAAGGCAGCAGCAATGGTAACAACACCCAGTCCTCCTATCTGTATAAGCGTAAGTATGACCGCCTGACCAAAGCCTGACCAGTAGGTTGCCGTATCCTGAGTGATAAGTCCTGTAACGCAGGTTGCGGAGGTGGCTGTGAACAGTGCGTCAAGGAAGCTTGCCGAACCCTCCCCCCTCTTTGATACAGGAAGCATAAGAAGCAATGCTCCCGCAAGTATTACGGCTATAAAGCCGATGATTATTGTCTGAAACGATGACAGCTTTTTTGATGAAGCTTTCGTTTTACTCACCCTTTCCCTCTCCTTTTAAGCCAATGAATTCTGACGGTATAAATTATTTCCGAACAGGCTGTATAGTCTGTCAG
>JAEDLA010000073.1 GCA_016295545.1 Oscillospiraceae bacterium
GGGAGAAGAACGTTCAACGGCACTTGCTCTTTTTGAGGACGTTTACGGCGGAAAAGTTGAGTATATCCCTGCACCTGCCGGAGAACTGACAACAGCTCTTGCTGAACGCATCAATGCCGGAGAGCCTGTGGATATGGTTCCCTATGAGCCAACAGCTTTCCCCTATGGTACTACCTCCTCAGTAAAGCTTTATCAGCGCCTTGACGGATTCTATGACACCCTTGAAGCCGACACTGAGCTCTGGAGCGATATGTCCGGCGTTATTGAGGACTTTTCCATAAACGGAGCACATTATGTTCTCCCCTATTCGCTCTCAGCTCCGCATCTGATAACCTACAGCCGTAAAATAATGGAATCAGAGGGACTGGAAGACCCTAAAGAGCTTTGGGAAAAGGGCGAATGGAACTGGGATACCATGACTGATATGATGAACAAATTCCTTGAAAAAACTCCTGATGACGCTGAACGCTTCGGTATCGGCGGATTTGTCGGTCAGGCAGTTCTCGGCTCAACAGGTCATACTGTTATTACCCTTGAGGACGGCACTTTCAGGAATAATATCGGTGATGCCGAAATAGAAAAGGCTGAAAATTATCTCGGAGGCATATCGGGAAACAACCTTTACCGCCATGAAACAGCAGATTATTTTCCGGATAATCACTCCACGCTTTTTCTGGCAATGCCTGACTGGAGTCTGGGAATGTCCAATAAGAAAAATCCCGATATGGACCTTATGGCAGTTCCTTTCCCCAATGCTCCCGGTGCTGATAAGAAATACATAACCTGTGACTTCAATGCAAAAATGCTTGCATTCAATTCCGTTCAGGGAGAAGCTGTGGCTACATATATAAAATGTGAGCGGCTTGTGGCGACAAGCGAAAAATACAGGGAGGAAGCCAAGAAAATGGCTGTGGGCGAAGCTAAGGACGGATTTCTCACCGAAGAACAGTATGATGCTGTTCAGGAATACCTTGATACCTCCGTTACTGTCCCCGTAGTCGATTTCTCTTACGGCGCAGGCAGCAGAATGTTCTCCAAAGGCGGAACCACTGTTGAAACACGAGGTGTTATGAATAATCTTGAATCATCTATGCTGGAACAGCTGCCTGCTCCTGTCGAGCCTGAAACTCAGCCCTCAGAAGAAGGACAGCAGACTCCTGCAGCCGGTCCGACAGAAGAAGTTTCATGGAATGCACTGAAAAACGCCGTCAGCAAGATAATCGACGAAGAACTTGCTGCACTTAATGGTTAAATCTGCCAAAGGAGATAAGCATGAGTATTTTTGATATATTCGACAGGATTTCCTCTGATTCGCAGTCCGCAAGAGGTAAAATAGAATATGTGATAGCCGGACTGGGCAATCCGGGAATGCAGTACGAGGGCACACGCCACAATGCCGGTTTTATTGCCGTTGATACTCTCGCAGGTCAGCTGGGAGTTTCAATCGACCGCATGAAATTCAGAGGAAAAACAGCAGAATGCACCATTTCAGGAGTACGCTGTCTGCTGCTTAAACCCGATACCTTTATGAATCTCAGCGGTGAATCAGTAGTTCAGGCTCTGGACTTCTACAAAATCGACGCTTCAAAGCTTATCGTGCTCTATGATGATATATCACTTGAACCGGGCAGGCTGAGAATACGCCGAAAAGGCAGTCACGGCGGTCACAACGGCATGAGAAGCATTATTGAGCTTACAGGCAGAGACGATTTTCAGCGCATAAAAATCGGTGTTGGAAAAAAACCTCACCCCGACTACGACCTTGCAAAATGGGTGCTGGGAAAATTTTCTCCGGAGGATAAAGAAAAAATAAAAGTCTCCGCTGAAAACGCCTGTGAATGCGTAAAGCTCATGGTGCAGGGAAAAACCGATGAAGCTATGAACAGATATAATTCGTAGTCCGCAGAGAAAACAGGAGAACAGAATGAATCCCTTTAAAAAAACATTTGCTGAGCTTTCCGGATTCAGCAGTATCGGAGAAGCTCTGAAAAAACATATCTCGCCCGTTTCCGTAACGGGCATTTCCCATATACACAGGGCACAGCTTATTTATGCCCTCTCAGGCGAAAAGCTGGTGCTTGCCGTTACCGGTACTGAAGCCGAAGCAAGAAAGCTTTGTGACGATATAAACATGATGTCCGGAGAGGAAACGGCTGTGCTCTTTCCGGCAAAGGAAATCGTGCTTACCCCTGTGGAAGGCGTTAACCGTGAGTATGAATATATGCGTATTTCCGCCCTTTCCAAGGCAGCTGCCGGTCAGTGCGGCATTATCTGTGCCGGAACAGAAGCCGTTATGCAGCCGGTTATACCGGCGGATTCCCTTATCTCCGGCAGTATTGAGCTTAAACAGGGCGAGGAAATAAATCTTTCTGAGCTTTGCTCACGGCTTTCACACTGCGGCTACCAGCGCTGCGAAAAGGTCGAGGGAGCTTCGCAGTTTTCCGTAAGAGGTTCTATTATCGATATTTTTCCGGTGCAGGCAGCCCGTCCTGTGCGAATTGAGCTTTTCGGCGACGAAATTGATACCATATCCGAATTTGAAACAGACAGTCAGCGCCGTACCGAGCCCCTTGAAGCTGTGAATATATCTCCGGCAAGCGAAGTCCTCTACGATAATGAGGAGCTTGCCTGTGCTGTCGAAGCTGTCTGCGCAAAAGCAAGGGGAAAACGTGCAGAGCGTATCCGTGAACATCTTGGTGCTGACGTTCACAGGCTCCGTGCCGGAGAAATACTCTCACACAGTCAGAAATATTATCCTCTTGTTTATCCGGAGCGTGCCACAATTTTCGACTATATTGACGGACCTGTCATTTTCAGCGACTATTCAGCCATTATGGACAATGCTGCCGGCATCACCTCCCGCCACAACGAGGATATAAGGCTTCTTATGGAGGAGGGACAGCTCTGCAAGGGACTTGACGGCTACTACATGGAGCTGCCGGAGATACAGCACATTATTTCTGACAGAAATGCCCTTTATCTCAGCTCATTCATGCAGGGCGGCGAACGTATAGACTTCCGGCGGCTGATAAGCTTTGAAGCCTTGCAGACCGCCTCATGGAGCGGCGAAATGAAGCAGCTTACCGAGGATTTAGATGAATATGTCCGCCGTGGATACAGGATAATTCTTGCTGCCGGCAGTGATAAAACTCTGCCGATTATCAAACAGGACCTTGAAAATGCCGGTTTTTCCTGCGATATAGCTTATGAGGGTGCAGAGCCTGATTACGGCAGGATATACCTTATGTCAGGCAGCTTCAGCAGCGGCTTTGAATATCCTGAAATCAAAACGGTTATGATTACTCAGGGCAGAGCCGTAAACTCCACTCAGAAAAAGCGCAGGAAGAAAAAGAACAAAAGTGAGGAGATACGCAGTCTCTCCGATATTTCTGAGGGTGACCTCATTGTTCACTCCGGTCATGGTATCGGACGCTTTATCGGTATAAGAAAGCTGGAATTCGACGGAGTTACAAAGGATTACATCACTATTCAGTACGCAGGAACGGATAAGCTTTATATTCCTGTAACACAGCTTGACATGGTGTCGAAATATATCGGCCCGAGAGATGATTCAGGCGTAAAGCTGAGCAAGCTTTCCTCCAATGACTGGCAGCGTACACGAAGCAATGTAAAACGTGCTGTAAAGGATATGGCTCACGAGCTTATTGAACTGTATGCCAAAAGAGAGCAGAGCAAGGGATTCGCTTTTTATCCCGATGACGAGATACAGCACGATTTTGAGGACCGCTTTCCCTATGTGGAAACTGATGACCAGTTACAGAGCATTGCAGAGATAAAGGCTGATATGGAGCGCCCCCGTCCTATGGACAGACTTCTCTGCGGAGACGTTGGCTTCGGAAAAACTGAGGTTGCCCTCCGTGCTGCTATGAAGTGTATCCTTTCAGGAAAGCAGTGTGCAATTCTTGTTCCGACCACCGTTCTTGCATGGCAGCATTATCAGACGGCTCTGAGGCGTTTTGAAAGCTTTCCCGTAAATGTGGAGCTTCTTTCACGCTACCGCTCCCAGAAGCAGCAGACTGAAATACTGAAAAAGCTGAAAAGCGGCAGAATAGACCTGCTTATCGGCACTCATAAAATTATTCAGAAAAGCGTCGTATTCAAGGATCTGGGACTTGCTATAATTGATGAGGAACAGCGCTTCGGAGTTGCTCACAAGGAAAAATTCAAGGAGAATTTTTCCGGCGTTGATATACTCACTCTTTCCGCAACGCCCATTCCACGTACTCTTAATATGGCTATGAGCGGTATCAGGGATATGTCTGTTATCGAAGAACCGCCGCAGGACAGATATCCGGTTCAGACCTACGTTATCGAATACAATATGGGTACGATAATTCAGGCTATTGTCAGGGAGCTTCGCCGTGACGGACAGGTTTACTATATCCACAACCGTGTAGAGTCCATACAGGCGTGTGCCGGCAGGCTCAGCAAGCTTCTTCCGGATGCAAGGATAGCATACGCTCACGGACAGATGTCAGAGGAGCAGATGTCCGATATATGGGAACAGCTTGTGGAGCATGAGATAGATATTCTTGTCTGCACTACCATTATAGAAACAGGCGTTGACGTTCCCAATGTCAATACCCTTATTATAGAGGACGCCGACCGCTTCGGACTGTCACAGCTTTATCAGCTTCGTGGACGTGTAGGTCGTTCCAACCGCAGAGGATATGCATATTTTACCTTTAAAAAGGATAAGGTGCTTACAGAAGTTGCCTCAAAGCGCCTTAACGCAATGAGGGAGTTTACACAGTTCGGCAGCGGATTCAGAATAGCTCTCCGTGACCTTGAAATAAGAGGTGCCGGAAGTATTCTCGGCGGCAGACAGCACGGTCACATGGAGGCTGTAGGCTATGATATGTACCTTAGGCTTCTTTCCGAAGCTATTTCAGAGGAAAAGGGCGAACAGCCGGAAAAGGTTCCGGAATGCCTTGTGGATATCCAGATAGACGCACATATTCCGGAAAATTATATTGAAAGCCTGAATCAGCGAATCGATATGTACAGAAAAATCATGCTTGTAAACGAGGATAACGATAAAACTGAGCTTATTGATGAGCTTATCGACCGTTACGGTGAACCGCCGAAGTCGGTTGTGGGACTTATTGATGTGTCACTTCTGCGAAACAAGGCGGCACATCTCGGCATAACGGAGATATCCCAGAAAAACAGCGCAATGTACTTCTACACAGGGTATCTCTCCATGAATCAGATAACAGCTCTTTCCGCTGCATACAAGGGCAGGATAACCTTTAACGGAACGGCAAGGTCTTACGTTTCAGTGAAAATCAGTCCTAAAACAAAGCCCTTTGACATGATGAAAGAAACTGTTGAAATTATATATCAGAACAGGGATAAAGACGAAAAAAAACAGGTTGAGGGAGGAGTCTAAATGCTTTGCAGAAAAATTCTTTTATTCGCTGCCGCAGTCAGTACAGCTGCAATGCTCTGCAGCTGCCGTAATAACAAGCCTCAGCCGCCTGCGCCTGCAGAAGCAGAGGACGAAAACGCTGTGACCTTTGATGACGGGGATTTCAGCTTTGCAGAAATTGTCTGCGATGACAAGGAAGCGGCAGACGGAGAGCTTTCCGTTGTTGAGGTACAGGGAAATAAAATGTTGAAATTTACTGACAGCGGAAATGTTGACCTTGATGTGAGAGTACAGAAGCTCCGCATAAATGCAGTTCAGCTGATAGGTGCGGAGAATCTGGAACGTGTCCGTAAAATTGAATTTGATATGTATGCTGACGCTTCTGCGGAGCTTCTTCAGACAGAGGACGGTAAATATGTAAAAGCTCCCGGCTGGATAGGCGGAGGGGGAGGTACTGTTACGGCTGATAATGAGGACTGGTATGACTTCGGCGAATTCTCAGGCGGCGAATACACCTTTGATATGTCCGGAGCAGTTCATGCTGAATTTAAGTTTCTCCTTGCCGCATCAGGAAAAAAATGGTCCGCCGATATGGAGGACGCTAATTTCCTTATAATGCGCTGGGGACTGCAGAATGAATCCAATCTTTATATTGATAATATCGTTTTCTATGACGAAAACGGAGAATCTATCCCTGTTCAGGAAAATATTCCGGCAAAAACAGCTGAGAGCACTGAATCGGCTTCTGCTTTGCCGGCAACGTCCGAAGAAACAGCGACTAAAGAGCTGCAGACTGCTCCCTGAGACAGACAGAGACAGCATATTTTCCCATTTGCGGAAGATACTGCTTAAAGCTCCAGCCCTTTATATTGGTGATTATCTCGTCTCCCTCAAAGGAAAATTCCACCTTGCTCAGCGGATAGGATATACCTATGCCTATTGCCTTTACATAGCTTTCTTTCAGTGTCCACAGCCGGAAAAACAGCATATCTCTTTCGCTTTCCGGTGCATTTTCAAGCATTTCTCTTTCTGCATCTGAGAAAGCTCTTTTCAGCACATTTGGGCGGTATGGTCTGACCTTTTCGCCGTCTATCCCGCATTCACGGTCACTGACTATGCAGGCTGTTATTCCGTCAGCATGGGTAAGATTATAGTGAAGCTCCGGATAGTCGGGAAGAAATGGCTTTCCCTGCTTTCCGTACTGAATACTGGCTCTACTGTAGTCTATTCCCCTTTTTTTCAGGCAGACCTCCAGCAGACGGTGAGCATAGTCGTGCTGCTCCTTGTGCGGCAGCTCCTTTAATGATATTATCAGCATTTTTAAACCGACCTTTCTGTTATTAATGCGGCAATAAAATTAATATAAAAAGCGGCGAAGCCGCAGGAAGGGGGATTCCAAAGGGTTTATTAACCCTTTGGCAGGGGGTGTAAGAGGGGGACGGCGTCCCCCTGACAAAGTAGTAAATCAAGCGCAGCGAAGATTTACGGACGTTTCAGCATTACTCCCCTCGGCTTGCCCGACAAAGTAATTATCGATATTTAATTGCCGAAGTAATATGATACACCTATTATAATTCATTTATCAGCTTAATGTCAAGATACCGTGCGTCAGCAGTATCGTTTTCATAACATTTTGAAATCTCACTCATACCCCCTTGACAAAAGGCATATAATGGGATATA
>JAEDLA010000074.1 GCA_016295545.1 Oscillospiraceae bacterium
ACCAGAGGCGCTGCCTCTGGGCTCCGCCAAAGGGTTAATAAACCCTTTGGAATCCCACTTATTTGAACCCTTTGATATTCTTAATCAAAAAACGGCGAACCCTTAAAGGATTCGCCGTTTTTGATGTCATAATTATTTTACATAAGCTCACAAATCAGATTTGAGAATTCAGCCGGATTCTCAATGCTCAGTCCCTCAATAAGCAGAGCCTGGTCGTAGAGAAGCTCAGCATATTTGCCCAGTTTTTCCTTGTCACCGGAATCATTGATAGCTTTAAGCTTATCAAAAATCTGATGCTCCGGATTAATTTCAAGCACACGCTGAGCCTTGATTTTCTGGTCAGTAGGCATAGCGTTGAGAACCTTTTCCATTTCAAGGGAAATCTCTCCCTCGCTTGTAAGGCAGACAGGGTGAGATTTAAGTCTCTGTGACAGAATAACCTTTGAAACCTTACCGGAAAGTGAATCAGCAAGAGCCTTGAGCATATCAGAGTTTTCCTCCTCCTTAGCCTTTATCTCCTCTTTTTTCTCAGTGTTTTCCAGTCCCAGATCGTCAGCGGAAACAGACTTGAATTCCTTGTCATTGTACTTATTAAGTGTCTTTATAGCAAATTCATCGATGTTGTCGGTAAGGTAGAGTATCTCAAAGCCGTTTTCCTTGACAAGCTCTGTCTGAGGAAGCTGTTCAATTCTTGAAATACTTTCTCCTGTTGCATAGTAGATGTACTTCTGCTCCTCACGCATACCGGTAACGTACTCGTCAAGCGTAACAAGCTTGTTCTCCTTTGAGGACGTAAAGAGCAGCAGATCCTGAAGCTTTTCCTTGTTCATGCCGTAGTCACTGTAGATACCGTATTTCAGCTGTAAACCAAAGGCTTTCCAGAACTCCTCATACTTTTCACGGTCGTTTTTCAGCATTTTTTTCAGCTCATTGCTGATAGTTTTCTCAATGCTCTTGGCGATAACCTTGAGCTGTCTGTCATGCTGGAGAAGCTCACGGGAAATGTTGAGTGAAAGGTCCTCAGAATCAACAAGTCCCTTTACGAAGCTGAAATAGTCCGGCAGCAGGTCAGCACACTTGTCCATGATAAGAACGCCGTTTGAGTAAAGCTGTAAGCCCTTTTCGTACTCCTTTGAATAATAGTCAAAGGGAGCCTTTGACGGAATATAGAGCAGTGCATTGTAGTTTGCATTACCCTCGTTCTTTACATGAGCATAGCGGAGAGGTTCATTGTAGTCGAAGAACTTCTCGGTATAGAAGTGCTTGTAATCCTCCTCTTTAAGCTCGGACTTGTTTTTCTTCCACAGAGGAACCATGCTGTTGAGAGTTTCAATCTCAATGTAATCCTCATACTCAGGAGCCTTGTTTTCGTCCTTTTCCTCCTCAGGAACTTCCTTCGGGCGGCTGTGAGTTACCTCCATTTTAATGGGGAAGCGGATATAATCGGAGTATTTCTTAACAAGGCTCTTTATCCTGTACTGGTCGAGGAAATCGGAATAATTTTCATCATCAGTATCGTCAAGAAGCTCAAGAATAATTTCAGTACCTGCATTTTTCTTGTCAGCTTCGGTAATTGAGTAGCCGTCAACGCCCTCAGACTGCCACTGATAAGCCTTGTCGCTGCCATAAGCCTTTGAGATAACAGTTACCTTTTTGGCAACCATGAATGCGGAGTAGAAGCCTACACCAAACTGTCCGATAATCTGATTATCTTCTTCAAGCTTGTTTTCGCTCTTGAACTTGAATGAACCGCTGTTTGCGATAGTACCCAGATTATTTTCAAGCTCCTCAGCCGTCATACCGATACCGTTATCAGCGATTTTAAGAATACGGTTGTCCTCATCGGCAGTTATCCAGATAGCGAAATCGTCCTTGTTCAGACCTACTTTATCATCAGTAAGTGACTTGAAATAGAGCTTGTCAATAGCGTCGCTGGCGTTGGAGATAAGCTCTCTCAGGAAAATTTCCTTATGTGTATAGATTGAATGAATCATCATTTCGAGAAGTCTTTTCGACTCTGCTTTGAACTGTTTTGTTTCCATTTCAAACATCTCCGAATATAAATTTAGCACTCTCGGTGTTCGAGTGCTAATGATAGTATATAACTTTTGTATGTAAAAAGTCAAGCAGCAAAGGAAATGTTTACAAAATATTCATCATTTCGCAACATTTTGCTTAAAGATGGCAAAATTATGCAGCAGAAAATTGAATATAAAAAAGGAACAGCCGAAGCTGTTCCGTGTGAAAATATACCTGTTATTAGACAATTAGTCCTGCTTAGCACCGATTGTAACTGCGGTAACAGCATTATCCCGGAAATTGAATCTTACGAAGCCGGATTCTTTAGTGTCAAAAGCTTTTTTATCTGTAACGGTATCCGGAGTTTCAAAATATACATAAGCGTCATAGCTTGTAATATAATCCGGTTCACCGAATGCATTGACTATGTCCTCCGGTGAGCTGCCAATTGTTATTCCATTGGTAAACTCAAATGAATAGTCCGTGCCCTCGTTTTCTAATCCGGAAAACATCATTTCATAAAATACGAAATCCTCTGTTCCGTATTCTTCGTAATAATCCAGTTCCTTATCCCCGTTATTTACCATACTGCCCGGTAAGAGAATAATACCTGTATCGGAATCAATACTTTTGAAAACGAATTTATATGTTGTGCCGGGAGAAATTTCACCATTATATTTGTCGCTTTCTGCTGCCTTATATCCAAGGTCGGAAAGTGTTTTTGATGAAATCGGCATTTTCAGAACTTTTCCGTTTACCAGCATTTCGCAGTCCCACAGTCCGTTGTTTGAAAGCTCTGTCGGCACATCAGCTTCAGAGCTGCTTTCTTCTGCCTGAGAATTCGCATCGGAGTCAAAGCTTTCTGCCTGAGAATCGGTATCAGAGTCTGAAAGCTCTGCCTGTATATCAGCCTCAGAGCTTTTGCTTTCACTGCTGCTCTTGTCAGAACTGCTGTTTCCGCAGCCGGTCAGGCTTCCGAGCATAATTGCAGTCAAAATTGAAGCGCAGATAATCTTTTTCATTGATTTCCTCCTGTAAAATAAAATGATTATTGTTATTTTGAGTCTGTTCTATTATAGCATTGAAGAAAATAAAAGTCAAGCCAGCTCTAACATATCGCACGCAAGTTAATTTTTACTTGTATGGAATTATTTAAGGGGACGCTGTCCCCTTAAAAACCCCTGCCAAAGGGACATTGTCCCTTTGGAATCCCCCGTCTCATATTGATATACCCCATAAAGGGGTATATCAATATGAGGAGGATTCGAAGAAACATTGTTCATTGACAAGATTTTAAGGAAATAACACACCTTAAATAATACCAAAAAGTAAAAAATTGATTTGCGTGAACATATTACATCAAAAGCGGCTTGACTATATGTTATGACAGTACAGTTCTTTTAAGCAACGAATTCCTCAAAGCTTATAATATCGTCGGGATTGGCAACTGTCTGGCAGTAGCTGTAATATCTGAGCATCTGTGCAGCATCAACGGGAGTAATACTTCCGTCCTTGTTGACATCAGCTGCGTAAATCTGCGAAGAAGTAAGTCCCTCATAGCCTGCACTGGAATCAGGCTGAGTTTGTTTTTTAGCATAAGCCATAAGGGCTACAGAAGCATCTACGGGAGTTATTTTGTCGTCACCGTTTAAATCGCCTAATTTATTTTTGTCAGATGTGGGAGGAGTAGTTGTTGTAACTGATGCAGTAGTTGTAGTTGTGGCTGTGGTAGTAGTTGTTGTAGTTGTTGTGGTAGTAGTTTCCGCAGGATTGCCAGCAACCTTTTCGTAGGTTTCAAGGGCAACGGCAGGATAGCTTTCCTTATCTTCAAGGCTGCTGTAAACCTGACTGAGCAGTCCGGTGTCGTCGTGGAGTATGTTTATCTGTTCAAGGACAGCAGCGGCAATGGCAAGATGTCCTTTCTGATTGGGGTGGAAGTCCATCTGAGCAATGTTCAGGGAAATTCCACCTGATTCAATGTCAGTGAAGTAATGAGCATATCCCTGATTATTTTTATTTACATCTCCAAGTCCCGGCTTTTCTTCGAGGCAGGGCATAGACCTGAATTCATAGTAAATATCAGCAAGCTTCACATCTTCAATTTTCAGCATTTCCTCACGGTAAAGGAGCATTGCACTTTCAAAGTTTGTTCTCATTTGTGTGAGCAGCATGGAATATACAGAAGAATTTGATGTTTCGGCAAGAATGGAATCAACATATTCCTTTGAAAGCTGGAGCGGCTGATAAACAGTCTGGAGAATTATATCCGCATCGGGATTGACTTCCTTTATCATGCTGATAATTTCCTTTGTTTCAGGAACAATCTCTGTCTGAACATAGCCTGTCGGATTCTGATTAGTACCTGCAAGAGCAATTTTCAGCTTATTCAGGAAAGGATTTGCCTCTGTAGGTTTTGACATGAAGTAAGCTTTCAGAACATCGGTATCAACGATTTTCTGAACTTCCTCCATTGTGGGATCCTCCGGGAGATTGTCAGCGGTATAGCCGTTTTTTAATACAGGAGTAGATGTTGAATTGATTTGTGCGGCATAGTCAAGGATATACTTGCAGGCGTGTCTGATGAGGTTATTTCCGCCAATGGAGATTACAACAGCTTCTGCGTCCTTGACAAGCTGAATACCCTCTGAGCCGTCGGCGAGAGCATTTTTCAGGTCGTCAGTGCGCCAGCCGTCCTGTGCAACGTATTCAGCGTCCCAGCCGAGGTAGTCAGCGCAGATATCGCCGTATCTGTGTTCAACAGCACCATTGCGGAGTGTACCCTTAGCGATGCTGTCTCCAAGGATAACAATGCTGTCTTTTGTGTCGGCATTTCCTGAAATATCTTCGGCAGAAGCAGGCTGACAAAGTGCAGTAACGCTCATGGCAGCAGCAAGAATGACAGATAAGTTTTTTTTCATGAATATTCCTCCAGTAAGAATAATTTTATATTTATTTTATTTCAGCTGACTGTTAAGGCACTGACAAAATATATTTGTCGCAGCTTGTCAAAAAATCTGATAACCCTAAGGGAACGCCCTCTCTTGCAGGGCGTTCCCTCTTCAAAAACAGTCCACCGGACTGTTTTTGAATTCACCCTTTGCGGAGCGCCTGACGGCTGTATGCGGGGCGTTGCCCCACTCCCCACCAGAGGCTCTGCCTCTGGACTCCGCCAAAGGGGTAATAACCCCTTTGGAATCCCACGATTTGATAACTTTTTGACGAACTGCGGCTCAATTCATTTGGCTTTAAATATCAGCAGCATAACAATATTATAGCCTGTTTTATAAAATATGTCAATGCTTTTTCTCAGGTATAACTGGATTTCCACATTTTTACAGACTGACGGAATGTACTGAAAGAAATAATTCTGCCCAAACCGGAAAAAGGCTTGCATTCTCAGAAAAAACGTTGTATAATAAAATTAACCACTGTTCGTATTTGCTTTTGTGAACAGAAATAAAAAGGCGGTGACAAAAATTGAGTAAGAAAATGCCGGCAGTTATTGCTGCAATTACAGCAGCTTCTGCCATACTGTGCTCCACTGCATACGCTTCTGTGGAGTATACAGCAGATGACCTTGTTCAGCTGAGAAATGCTGTTCTTGGTGTAGACGAAATTACAGCATCAAATGACATTAACGGCGATAATACCGTTGATTCTCTTGACCTGTGCTATCTTCGTTCCCTCCTTGCAGATTCGGGAGAATATAAAGTGCAGAGCTTTGCCGCAACAGCTGAAAATGTAAAGCTTATGGGACGTACTATCCGTAAAAATGATGTAACATGGCTTGTTCAGAGCGGTTCAGCAGCGGAGTTTACCATAACCGGAAAATCAGCGGAAATTACTGTTGCAGGTGACAGCAGCATAAGTAATGAGGAAAAATACCGTTCACGCTATGCTGTTTTCGTTGATGATGAGCTTGTTACAGACGAGATAATGAGTACAGAGGAGAAGAAGATATCCCTCTTTGACGGCGATACCTCACGTACAGCAAAAGTAAAGGTTATACACCTTTCAGAAGCTATGAACGGCGCTGTTGGAATCAAGGATATTACTGTGGATTCCTCTGCTGTGAAGCCTGTTGTTCCGGCTGCGAAAAAGGAACTGAAAATCGAATTTATCGGTGATTCCATTACCTGTGCATACGGAGTTGAGGGCAAGGACGCTTATGAAAGCTTCACGACTGCCACTGAAAATTTCATGAAATCCTATGCTTACCTTACAGCTAAGCAGCTTGATGCGGATTACAGTGCGGTAAGCTACAGCGGACATGGAATAATCTCCGGATATACCTCCGGCGAAAAGAATACTGACAGCCTTGTGCCTGACTGCTACGGACTGGTAAGCAAGCTTTCGGATTATGCTGTTGACTGGAATTTTGAAGCAGAAGAAGCTCCTGATGTTGTTGTAATAAATCTTGGAACAAACGACTACAGCTACCTCAGCTCTGACCTGGAGACACGCTCTCCGGAATTTGTTGAGGGATATGTGGACTTCCTGAAAATGGTGCGTGAAAAGAATCCCGAAGCCTATATTATCTGCACAATGGGAACTATGGGCGGTGCAGAGGTTTATGACCTTATAGAACAGGCTGTGGCTCAGTTCAGCGAGGAAACCGGTGAAAGCCGTATAATGAGCTATGAATCGGTTGTTCAGAATCAGGCTGACGGAATCGGCTCGGACTGGCATCCGTCAGAAGTAACTCAGCAGAACAGTGCCTATGTTCTTGCGGATAAGATCTGTCAGGCACTTGGTATGGAGTCCGACCAGATTGGACTTAATGTTGCGGCAGATTCAACCTATGAGCTTGTGACAGATGCAGAAAAGGGCGGCAATGCGGCTGAATATGTAAGCGATTATGACAAGTCCTTCTGGATAAACGTTGTTTCCGGAGGAACAGGTGCTGACGCAATTGAGGCAAGAATATCCGGAATTGGACTGAAAAAGGGCGGAAAGTACCGGCTTGAATTTGATTATACCTCCACTGTCGATGTGACTATAC
>JAEDLA010000075.1 GCA_016295545.1 Oscillospiraceae bacterium
TGCCTCATATCGTCCGTGATATTCCCCGCTGGAAATATTCTGCTGCTGAACAGGCTCTGAAGCTCTGCCGTTTCTTATTTTATTTGTTTTAACAAGTCTTTTTACAGGCTTTCTGACGTGCTCCGGCGTTTCCGGAGCAGAATTGCTTACCTCGTCACCAAGCTCGTTATTCTGAGCGTTGAAATCATTCTGTTTCATTTAAGACCTCTTTTCGGCTCATCGGTTGTTTTACTGTTTTCTTCTCTGCATATTCTTGTATAAAAATTATAACCTTCGGCAGTACAGATAGGAATAAGTCCGCCTTTTTTCACTACTGATTTTATTGAAAACTGAAAAGCCTCCAGCATAGCTTTATTAAGGCTGCTGCCGGCAAGCTTGCGCATTTTATCAACGTCCTTGTAGTCTCTGTCGGCTGAGATAAGGTCGCCAAGATAGACGATCTCCTCAAGCCTTGTCATTCCGGCTCTGCCTACGGTATGGAATCTTACGGCATTTATTACATCAAGATCCTCTATGCCAAATTCTTTTTTTATAAAATAAGCTCCTGCAATCGCATGGTAAAGCGAATGGGTTTCAAGCTCCTCACGGCATACGGAAAAACCGCTTTCGATAACAAGGACTTTCTGTTCCTCCACAGGGATCTCCTTGCGTATATCGTGAAGCAGACCGGCAAAATAAGCCTTGTCCGGATCCTCGCCGTATTTCAGAGCAAGCTTTCTGCACTCCTCAGCAACATTAAGGCTGTGGTTATACCTTTTCGAGGAAAGATGCTCTTTCAGGAATTTCTTTTTTTCTTCTGCATTATAATACATTAAAAGCTCACCTCGTCCCGACCATATAATCCTTTCAATCTTATATATTGTACTACATTTTCATCAAGATAGCAAGACCAATCCTCATTTTTTGCAATTTTTTTTCGTATTTTTGTTGAAGAAACCATAACAGGGGGGGCTTTGCATACAATTATTTGTCCGAATTCCGAAAGCTTTTCCGCTTTTTCAGCAAGTATAACGCTGTCGCCGTCCTCTCTTGAAACAACGGCAAGAACGGCATTTGCAAGAATGTCCCTGTATCTGTACCACTGGTCAAAGCTGAGGAGCATATCGCTGCCGGCAAGGAGAAAAAGCTCATCATCGGGAAAGCTTTGCCGGAAGTGCTCAATGGTGTAAATAGTATAGCTTATCCGTGACGACTTTACCTCAAAGTCGCAGACCTCCAGTCCCCTTTTTCCTTTGCAGGCAAGGCGCAGCATTTCAAGCCTGTCCTCAGCAGAAGCATACTCCGCAGAGGAGCGGTGGGGAGATATCCCCGACGGAACAAGGAATATCCTGTCCAGTCCAAGCTCGTCCCTTACCGATTCCGCAAGGTGGATATGCCCCTTATGAACGGGATTGAAGCTGCCCCCGAAAATACCGGTTTTCATGTCAGAGCTTTATATCGATTACAGGCTCTTCCGGATTTCTCCTGAAAAGCACAAATTTACTGCCTATGACCTGTACTACTTCAGCATTAAGAAAGTCTGCTATCTGGTCAGCTGCCTCTCTTGCTGTGTAGCCGGAGTTATCAAGCACACGCAGCTTGATAAGCTCTCTTTTTCTCAGAGCTTCGCCGATCTGAGCGCACATAGCCTCAGTAACTCCGCCCTTTCCTATCTGGAATATTGTATCATAATTAGCCGCAATGCTTCTGAGAGCGGCCCTCTGCTTGCTTGTCAGCATAAATTCAGTTCCTCTTTCTTTTTCCTATTATTTTACGAGTTTTAAAGGATTTGTTTCAGATATTCATACAGCCCTTTAAGCGCCTCTGCTCTGTGGCTGATTTTGTTTTTTTCTTCGCCGGACATCTCCGCAAGAGTTCTTTCTCCGCAGAGAAAAACAGGATCATAGCCGAATCCGTTATTACCTCTTGCTTCAAAGGATATTTCTCCGGAGCATTTTCCTGTAAACACACGGCAGATGTCACCGTTTAAAAATGCAATATCGCACTGGAAATATGCATTTCTCTTTCCGGAAGGAATATTCTCCATTTCTTTCAGCAGCTTTTCGCACTCCATTCCTTTCGGAGCATATCGTGCGGAATAAACTCCCGGTCTGCCGTCAAGGGCTTCAACGCAAAGTCCGCTGTCATCAGCAATAACAGGCAGTCCGGTAATGTCATAGACAGCCTTTGCCTTTATAACGGCATTTTCCTCAAAGGTAACGCCGTTTTCCTCCGGTTCAGCGTCTGCTCCTGCATCACGCTGGGAGATGACCTCTATTCCCAGAGGGGAAAGAATCTCCTGCACCTCTCTGAGCTTATTTGCATTATTTGTAGCCATGATAAGCTTTTTAATCATCATTTTCCTCCTCGCCTGTTTCATCGCCGACGGACACGTCCTCATCGTCCTTATTTCTGTTTTTGCCTACGCCCTCAAAGAGTGCGGAAACGAAGCTGTGGTTGTCAAATGGCTGGAGATCGTCAATTTTTTCGCCCACACCGATAAGCTTTACCGGAATACCAAGCTCATTCTTAATGGAAATAACAATTCCGCCCTTTGCTGTACCGTCAAGCTTTGTAAGGACTATTCCCGTTATATTGGCTGTTTCGCTGAAAAGCCTTGCCTGATTTACAGCGTTCTGTCCGGTAGTAGCGTCAAGAACAAGAAGAACCTCTCTTGAACAGCCCTCTGCCTTTGAATCAATAATGCGGTTTATCTTTGCAAGCTCCTCCATAAGATTCTTCTTGTTGTGGAGACGACCTGCCGTATCGATAATAAGCACATCGCAGTGTCTTGCCTTAGCCGCCTCAAGAGCGTCATAAACGACAGCTCCGGGATCTGAACCCTCTGCGTGTTTAACAAGCTCAACACCGGCACGGTCAGTCCAGACCTGAAGCTGGTCTATAGCCGCCGCACGGAAAGTATCGGCAGCAGCAACGATAACCCTTTTGCCCTCGTTTCTGTACTGGTGACAGAGCTTACCAATGGTAGTAGTTTTGCCTGCACCGTTTACGCCGATAACCATAATAACAGCCGGCGAACCGGACAGGTCAAGCTCCGTATCCTCGCCCATGATCTCAGCAATTATCTCCTGCAGAAGCTCCATTATCATAGCCGGATCGGTAACGCCCCGTTCCTTGATTTTTTTTCTGAGCCGACTGCATATTTCTTCGGAGGTCTCAACGCCGATATCGCTCATTATCATAGTTTCTTCAAGCTCATCGAACAGTTCCTCGTCAATTTTTGTAAAAGAGTTGGTAATTTTCTGAACCTTGCTTATAAAAGATTCCTTTGTTTTCTGAAGTCCCTGTTTTATCTTGGAAAAAAGTCCCATGCTGTTTCCTCCACAGAATAATTATTGTTGTTCTATGCCGTTTTCGTCCTGAAAATCCACCTGTTCCATTTTCAGAAGCTTTGATATGCCGTCCTCCTGCATGGTAACGCCGTAAAGGACATTTGCCTCCTCCATAGCGCTTCGCCTGTGGGTTACAAGTACGAACTGTGTTGTATCGGTGAATTTTTTAAGATACTGTGCATATTTTCTTACATTTACCTCGTCAAGAGCTGCGTCTATCTCGTCAAGAATACAAAACGGCGCAGGTCTGAGCTTTAAAATGGCAAAATATATAGCTATTGCCACGAATGACTGCTCTCCTCCTGAAAGGGAGATAAGGTTCTTTATGACCTTTCCCGGAGGTGCAACACTTATTTCAATGCCCGATTCAAGGACATTTTCCGGATCGGTAAGAATCAGCTCCGCCTTTCCTCCGCCGAAAAGTTCCACGAAAATGCTCTTGAAATTTGAGTTTATCACTGCAAAGCTTTCTGAGAATATCCGGCACATTTCCTGTGTCAGGTCGCTGATTATCCTTTCAAGCTCGGACTTTGACTTCTGCACGTCCGCCAGCTGTCCCGACATAAATTCAAATCGCTCAGATACCTCACGGTATTCTTCAATAGCCTCCACATTGACATTGCCCAATGCTCTGATTTTGTTTTTGATGTCGGTAAGCTCTCGCTGCGCCGCTGCCATGTCGTCGATTTTTTCAGCCGCAGCCGCAGCTTCTGAACGTGTCAGCTCATAGACTTCAAGCAGCTGACGGATTATGCTGTCATAGTCACGGCAGTAATTCTCACGCCGCTCCTCCAGTCTTGTTACCTCTCCTGAAAGCTTCTCCTTAGCTTCGTTTATCTGCTTCAGACCAAGCTGCATTTCCTTTACAAGGCGGCTGTGCTCACCGTACATTGTCTGATGCTGCTTAATCTGCTCAGAATACAGACCGGTATTGCTCCTGAAGCTTTCCAGCTTTTCTTTCGTCTGCTGAATCGCATCACGTCTTTCGGAAATTATTTCATTCTGACGCTTTATAGTTTCAGCAAAGGCAAGTCCGCCCTGTTTCAGTTCATGCAGCTGTTTTTCAATTCCGGCTATATCAAGCTCCTTATGCTGATAGTCCTTGACAAGCTCCATTTCGCTTATTTTCAGCTCCGACAGCTTATCGGAGAGCTTTTCTCTTTCGGCTCTCAGCTTTTCACGGGCATCCTGTCCCTGTGCAAGCTCAGCCTCAGCTTCACGAATCTTTTTTTCAAGTATATCAAGCTGATTTCTTGATTCCTGCGCATTTTTTTCAGCCTGAGCAATTTTACTTTCCGCTTCTGCCATTAGCTTTCCGGAATTTTCAGCCTGTGTACGAAGCTGACCGGCAAGCGCCCTGAGCCTTGACAGCTCAGCTTCAAGACGGACTGAGTCCGCCTCAGCACTGCTGAGCTGCTCCTTTGCGCCCTCCATATCGAACCGGAGCTTTTCCGATTCTGCTCTCAGCTTTTCTGCCCTTTCACGGAGGGAATCCCTCTGCACGGCAAATTTCTGTATCTCTGCATCAAGAGTTTCAATTTCATTCTTTCGTGTGATAACTCCGCCGGACTTCTGAGCCGAACCTCCCGTGAAAGAACCTCCAGCGTTGATAACCTGACCGTCCAGCGTTACTATCCTGAATTTATAGCCGTATTTCTTGGCAATGACCGTTGCTGAGTCAATATCCTCCGCAATAACTATCCTGCCGAGAAGGGAGGCTATTATTCCTGCAAATTTATCGTCATATTTAACTATCCTGCTTGCATTTGCAACAAAGCCCTCACAGCTTTCAAGTCCCTGTTCCCTCAGCTCATAGCCCTTTACTGAGGTTATGGGAAGAAAGGTAGCTCTGCCGCCTCTCTGCTCTTTCAGAAAGCGTATGCAGCGTTTGGCAATGTCCTCATTTTCAACGATAATATTCTGCATTGCACCGCCCAGTGCAGTTTCCACAGCAACGGCATATTCCGGTTCAACGCTGATATTCTGAGCGACTGTGCCAAGAACTCCGCCAATCCTGCCCTGCCGTGAGGCTTTCAGGACCTGCTTTACGCTGCCGGAAAAGCCCTCCATGCTGTTTTCAAGATCACTGAGTATCTTTCTGCGCTGCTGCTTGTCTTTCAGCTCATACAGAGCCTTTTCAAAGTCAGCCTTAGCCTGTTCAAATCCCTCACGCCGTGATTTATACAGCCTTTCAAGACCACTCAGCTTATTTTTCAGTTCAAGATTTTTTTCTCCTGCTGCGGCAATTTTTCTTTCGGTGTCAGCAGCAGAAGCTTCATATTCGCTGAGAGTTTTTTCATATTCTTCGCCGCTTTCACGCAGTCCTCCGAGACGTACAGTCTCCTCCTCAATAGTTTTTCCTGCTGCTTCAATGGAAAAGCGGCACTGGCTCTGACTGATATAAAGGCTGTTTATTTCGCTGCCCGCCTTGTCAAAGCTTTCTCCAAGCTGACTGCTCTGCTCCTCGGCTTTATTGAAACTTTCAGTTATCTCTGCTATTTCTGCCGCAAGCCTTTTCTGCTGTTCAGCAATTTCAGCAAGTCTGCTTTTCGCTTCATCACGGTCTGATTCAAGCTTCTTCTTAGCATTTTCCGAATCGGCAATGCTTTTTTTCGCCGTCTCAACAGCTTCTTCACAATGGCGTATATCGTTTTCGTAAACAGCTATGTCTGATTTCAGCTCCGAAGCGGACTGCTCCTCCTCAATCATTTTACGTCTCAGCTCATCGGCAGCAACAGTACACTGCTGCATTTTCCGGTAGCCGTCCTGAATTTTCTCCTCCTGATTCTGAATGTCGTTTTCCACATTTTCATATTCACTGCGGCTCATGAGAAGCTTTTCATCAAGTGCGTCCAGCTTGCCTTTCAGTTCATCAAGGCGGCTTACCCATACGGATATCTCCAGCTTTTTACGCTGTTCAGCAAGCTTTATGAATTTTTCCGCTTTCTGAGACTGTATTCTCAGCGGCTCAACACGGCTTTCAAGCTCTGAGATAATATCAGAAAGACGGACTATATTTTCCTGTGCGGCAGTAAGCTTTCTTTCCGCTTCAACCTTTTTATACCTGAACTTTGAGATTCCGGCGGCTTCCTCGAAAATATCCCTTCTCTCGCTGCTTTTTGCACCAACTATCTCCGCAATACGTCCCTGTCCGATAATGGAGTAGCCGTCTCTGCCAAGACCGGTATCCATAAACAGCTCATTGATGTCTTTCAGCCTGCACTGTCTGCCGTTTATCATGTACTCGCTTTCACCGCTGCGGTAAAGCTTTCGGGTAATGGCAACCTCGTCATCATAGTCGGGCAGAGTTTTGTCGGAATTATCGATATTAAGGGTAACAGCCGCAAATCCCATAGGCTTTCTCGCAACAGTACCGGAAAAAATAACGTCCTCCATTTTATTTCCTCTGAGAGTTTTTGTGGACTGCTCTCCGAGAACCCAGCGAACTGAGTCGCCGATATTACTTTTTCCGCTGCCGTTGGGACCTACAACAGCCGTAAGCCCCTTGTCAAAGGTCAGGCTTATTTTGTCCGGAAAAGACTTAAAGCCCTGTATTTCCAGTGATTTAAGATACATCAGCCTGCCTCCTCAGCTTACATTCATATTTGGGTACACTTTTATCTCCCATAACTCTCACAGTCAGACCTGACTGCCTGAAAAAATCGATATTACACCTG
>JAEDLA010000076.1 GCA_016295545.1 Oscillospiraceae bacterium
TTTTTCCGATTATTTCAAGTCCTCATCAAAGAATTTTTTGAATTTCTGAATATTACATATATCCTTCATTTCATCACATTTTTACTTGACATAAGTGAAAATATAAAGTATAATATATGTATTATTTTACGGAGGTCGGTGTATGGAAACAAGAAGAATGATTTCATTACTTATTGCCGCTGTCGTGGCGCTTCTTATTATATATGCAGGCAAGTCCTGCGCACAGGATATTGTGGAGACAAATCACAAGGCTTCTATCAAGGCTTCTCCTGACTTTACAGGATATATGACAGATTCCTCTCTGTACAACTCGATTCCTGATGACGCCAACTATACAAATCCGTCAGAATCAACTGCGCCCTCTGTCAATGAAGGCTATGAAATTGTTACCAATATTTTCGGAGATGCTGTAGGAACGATTCCTGTTACAAACAGTGACGATGAGTCAGGTACAGGGAATAATAATGAAAATACCGCTGAAACTACAGTTAAATCTATTCTTGGAAATTATACAAATGCAACAACTGAACCTGTCACTACAGTTACCGGCAAAGATCTTAATGAACTTGTCCTGCACATCAACTGATACCAAATCAGAAAATAGTATGAAGCCAGCTGTTTTCAGCTTATAAATATTATTCTGAAAACAGTTGAAATATATATTTATACCGGAGGTCTAAAATGGTTATTATTGAAATGGAAAACGGAAAGAAAATTAAAATTGAGCTTTATCCCGATATTGCCCCCATATCCTGCGCAAACTTTGAAAAGCTTGTCAATTCCGGATTTTATAACGGTCTCACCTTTCACAGGGTTATTCCCGGATTCATGATACAGGGCGGCTGCCCCAAGGGTACAGGTACAGGCGGTCCCGGCTGGAACATCAAGGGCGAATTTGCTGCCAACGGCGTAAAAAACGATTTAAAGCACACTCGTGGAGTTCTCTCAATGGCTCGTTCAATGATGCCTGATTCAGCAGGTTCCCAGTTCTTTATCATGCATGAGGACGCTCCTCACCTTGACGGTCAGTATGCCGCTTTCGGAAAGGTAATCGAGGGTATGGACGTTGTTGACGAGATCGCTGAAACTGCAACAGACTATGCCGACAAGCCGCTTACTCCTCAGATCATGAAAAAGGTTACTATCGAGGACTGATTGAGAGGTTGATTTTATGCTTTATATAGGCTGTCATCTTGCTTCATCAAAGGGATACAAGGCTATGGGTATGCAGGCTGTGGATATAAACGCCAATACCTTTGCCTTTTTCACAAGAAATCCTCGTGGAGGCAGCGCAAAAGCTCTGAATATGAGCGATGTTGAGGCTTTTCTCGCAATCAGTCAGGAGCATTCATTCGGAAAACTGGTTGCTCATGCTCCATACACCATGAACGCCTGCGCTGCTGATGAAAATATCCGACGCTTTGCCCGTGAAGCTATGGCTGATGACATTAAACGGCTTGAAGCTACTCCCGGAAATTACTATAATTTTCACCCCGGTTCCCACGTTAAACAAGGCACCGAAGTCGGAATAGCTTTTATTTCCGAACAGCTCAATGCAGTGCTTACAAAAGAGCAGTCAACTACTGTTCTTCTTGAAACTATGGCTGGCAAAGGCTCTGAAATGGGACGCTCTTTTGAGGAGCTGCGTGAAATTATTGACCGCACTGAGCTTTCCGAAAAGCTTGGCGTTTGCCTTGATACCTGCCATGTATGGGACGCCGGATATGATGTTGTCAATAATTTTGATGGTGTTCTTGAGGAATTTGACCGAGTTATAGGTCTAAGCAGGCTGAAAGCAATTCACCTGAATGATAGTCTCAATCCTCTGGGCGCACATAAGGACAGACACGCTAAAATCGGCGAGGGATATATCGGTGCTGACGCTATTATCCGTATAATCAATAATCCGCACCTGAAAGGTCTGCCCTTTATTCTTGAAACTCCCAACGATATTGAGGGCTATGCAAAAGAAATTGACTTTCTGAGAAAAAATTACAGCGAATAAAAAGTCTGTGATTTCTCATTTTTTCTAATTTTATAATTATTTTCCTTTAATATATTACTTAATGCAAGACATAATACTATCACGGCATCAATATTTCAATTTAAAGGAGATTTTATTATGAAGGGTGAATTTACTCAGAAGGGCAAGGAAGCTCTCGAAAGATTCAAAATGGAGTCCGCAAGCGAGGTCGGTGTAAACCTCAAGCAGGGCTACAATGGTGACCTTACTGCAAGAGAAGCCGGTTCTATCGGCGGTCAGATGGTGAAAAAGATGATCGATGCATATAAGATGCAGTAGTCATTCTTATATTGAAGCGGGCTGAGCAAGCCCGCTTTTTATTATATTTTAACTTCACCTTGACTTAATGTCCTTAAAATGCTACAATATTAAAAGAACAATAGTAATCGACAAACAGGAGTGTGTTGCAATGTCTGAAAAATATACAAAATGGGTAACTGCATGGGGTAATGCCATTTCAATTACTGAACGCCGTCCGGAAAATTATGCAAAGAATATTACCCTCCGCTATCCGGTAAAAATGATGCTGAACGGAGACAAGCTCCGCATAACGCTGGATAATTTCTGCGGAACTGAGCCTGTAACCCTGACCTGCGCCAATATTGCAAGGTCATGCGGTGACAATTTCATTGATACGGAAACCCTTTGTGAGCTAACTTTCTCAGGCTCACGGTCAGTAACGATTCCGGCAGGAGACTCTGTAACAAGTGATGCTGCGGATTTTCCGGTCAATAAGGGCGATGACATTGCCGTCAGCCTTTACTTTGCGGACTTTACTGAAATGCGCTCCGGAGTTATAATAACAGGACCTCTCTCAAAAGGATTCTTTGCTGTGGGAAATCAGTCGGAGCAGTCCTCTCTCAGCCCTGATACATCAAAGAAAACAAGCTGCTTCTACTTTCTCAGCGGTATTGATGTTCATACAGCAGAAAGCAGCCGTACTCTGATTTGCTATGGTGATTCCATTACTGCTCAGGCATGACCGGATTTCCTTATCCTCCGTACTCTTGAAACCGGTGACGGCACAACAGCTGTTATCCGGAAAGCGGCAAGCGGCACACGCATTCTCAGGCAGTATGATAACATTACTTACGACTCCTACGGACTAAGAGGTTCAGTACGCTTTCCCCGTGAAGCTCTCGTCTCCGGAGCTGATACTGTGATTATCCAGCATGGAATCAATGATATAATTCACCCTGTAGGCACGGACATCAATCCTTTCCGCCCTATGAGCGACCTGCCGACGGCTCAGGAAATGATCGACGGACTGCGAATGTACATTGATACTGCCCGAAAATACGGACTGAATGTTTATCTTGGTACTCTGCTGCCTATTGAGGGCTGGCGTACTTACGCTGACTTCCGTGAAAAACTGCGCTGCAAGGTCAATGACTGGATACGCTCAACAGGCGAAGCAGACGGTGTTATCGACTTTGACCATGCATTATGCGATCCTCTCAGAAAATCTGCCTTTGCGGAGGGGTATGACAGCGGAGATCACCTTCACCCAAGTCTTTCTGCCTATAAGCGTATGGCGGAGGAAGTTCCGGAAAAGCTAATAACACGGTAATATTCCGCTGAGCGAGGACTAAAGATATGAACAACTCAGAAAATATTTATGCTGACTGGAATCCCTGGCACGGCTGTACAAAAATAAGTCCCGGCTGTAAATACTGTTATGTCTATCGTCAGGACGAAATGTACGGAAATCCGGCGGACAGCAGTAACTGTCACAAGAACACGACCTTTGATTTGCCGCTGAGAAAAAAACGGGACGGCACCTATAAAATTCCCTCCGGAAAAATCGTATTCACCTGTTTTACCTCTGATTTTCTGCTGCCTGACGCTGATAAATGGCGTGCTGAATGCTGGAAAATGATGAAGCTGCGCAGTGACTGCTGGTTCTATTTTTTCACAAAACGCATTGACAGACTGGCAGAATGTCTGCCTGAGGACTGGGGAGAAGGATATGACAATGTTATTATTGGCTGTACAGTTGAAAATCAGGACAGAGCCGATTTCAGACTGCCGGTTTTTCTTTCTCTGCCAATCAGGCATAAATCAATTATAGTTGCTCCCCTGCTGGAAAAAATAGATATATCTGCCTATCTTAACGACACTATTGAGGAGGTTTCTGTCAGTGGAGAATCCGGAAAATATGCACGGCCATGCTGCTATGACTGGATACTTAATTTGAGAAGTCAGTGCATTGAAAAAAATATACCATTCCGTTTTCATCAGACAGGTGCTCATTTTATCAAGGACAGGAAATTGTATAATATAAGGCGAAAGGACCAGATACCGCAGGCACGGAAAGCAGGGATAGATTACCTTATCGGTAAAAATGCTATCCCTGAAACTGCTGACCTGAATAGGCAGCAAGACACCTTTCGGGAGCTTACATTTTTTGATATGGAATAAGGAGAAAAATAATGATAATCCAGGAAATGAAAAAAGAACATACAGATGAAGTTTTTCAGATGATGAAAGTTTTTTACTCATCACCTGCTGTTTCAACAAATGGTTCTGATGAGATTTTTATGTCAGATATTCAGAACTGTATAAACGATAATCCCTATCTTGAGGGATATGTTTTTGTTGAACAGGATAAAATTATGGGTTATGCAATGGCAGCAAAAAGCTTTTCCACTGAATTCGGCAAGCCCTGCATCTGGATTGAGGATATTTATATTAAACCTGAATATCGGGGAAAAGGTATCGGAAGTCAGTTTCTTGTTTATATTGAGCAGAAGTATAGGGATTCGATTTTAAGACTTGAAGTCGAAGAGGATAACACGGCAGCTGTTCACGTTTACAAAAAAAGTGGTTTTGATGTATTGCCATACATGGAAATGAAAAAATAAGTAAAAGCGGACAATTAATCTTTCTCTAACATCTAATCATATATTTTACAATCAAAAAGGAGCCATCGCTCCTTTTTTCTTTATCAAATTACATTTGTCACTGCTGAAATGACATTTCACCTATTGAAGACTGCATATTTTTATGATATAATCTGTTTACAGGATAAAGCTGCGGAGGGAAGAAAATTGTATAAAGAAAGTAAATTCTTAATTTATAGATTCCTGAGAGCTGTGGGCAGTCCTGTTTTCAGGTTTATTTTCAGACCTGAAATAGCAGGCGCAGAGAATATTCCACAAAACGGAGCAGTTATAATTGCAGGAAATCACAAACACGCTCTTGATCCCATACTTATAGACATAAGCACAAAACGGATAGTCCGCACCCTTGCAAAAAAGGAGCTGCATGACGGTCCTTTCGGATTTATTTTCAGAAGTACAGGTACAATACCGGTTGACCTCCACAGCAGCAGAAACAAGGCAGCACTTGAAAGTGCTGTTGAGGTGCTGAGACATGGCGGTACAATTAATCTTTCCCCCGAAGCAAAGCGAAATTTTACCAATGAGCTTCTTCTGCCTTTTAAATACGGAGCTGTTGCAATGAGCCGCCGGACTAATACTCCCATTGTCCCCTATTCTGTTACCGGAGATTACAGACTCTTTTCAAAAAATCTGAAAGTAACCTTTGGCAAAGCATTTTATCCCGATACATCATCAGATGACCTGTATAACGCTAACAGGGAGCTTTATGAAAAAATACTGGAATTGCTGACAGAAAATACTGATAAGAAAGTCCTTGAAACAAAGCATATTACTTCCTTTGATGAATGGGAAAAGAAAAACAACAGGTGATAAGCTATGAAAAGACATCTTGACTATCCCGACGGTTCAATGTATGATTTTCTGCGCAAAAATGCAGAGAACTGGTCTGATCTGACTGCACTGAATTATTTCGGCAAAAAAATATCATACGCCTCACTCATTAAAGAAACAGACCGCTGTGCACAGGCGATTTATGCCACCGGTATACGAAAAGGTGACACAGTTTCAATATGCCTGCCGAATATTCCTCAGGCTGTTACAGCTCTCTATGCAGTTAACAAGCTTGGTGCAGCGGCGAATATGATTCATCCACTTTCTGCGGAAAATGAGATAGTACATTATCTTCAGCTTTCAAAAAGCAAAATTATAATCGCTCTTGATATGAATGCCGGAAAAATAAGCAGTTTAACGGAAAAAACTTCTGTTGAAAAGTGCGTATTCGTTTCAGTCAGCGAATTTATGCCTGTGGGATTAAAAGCTGTTTTCTTACTTGCAAATCAAAAGCCGAAGCTTCCTGCAAATTCAATGAGCTGGAAAGAGCTTCTGTCACTTGCAGACAAAAGCAGTTCTCCGGCAAAGAGTACCGGCAAGGCTGACGACTGTGCCGCAATTCTTTACAGCGGCGGCACTACCGGAATACCCAAAGGAATCGTACTGACCAACCTTAATTTTAATGCCCTTGCACTTCAGAGCATTGACAGCTGCGGCTGTCTTGAAAAAGGTGATAAGGTGCTTTCAGTAATGCCCATATTTCACGGCTTTGGACTTGGAGTATGCATTCATACAGTCCTTAATTTCGGCGGTACAGCAGTTATACTTCCGAAGTTCAGCGTAAAGAATTTTCACAAAATTCTGTTCAGATACAAGCCCAATGTTATTGCCGGAGTGCCTGCAATTTATGAAAGCTTTATCAGGAACAGTCACTTTGACGGCAAAGACCTGTCATTTCTGAAATGCGTTATTTCAGGCGGTGATTCGCTTTCAGTGAACACAAAAATAAAGATTGACAGGCTGCTCAGAGAACACGGCTGTAAAAGCACAGTACGTGAGGGCTACGGACTTACCGAATGCGTAACAGGCAGCTGTCTTATCCCCGATAATTCCCACAAGCGTAACAGCGTCGGACTTCCCTATGCTGATACTTTTTATAAAATTGTTGACAGCCGTACCAATGAGGAACTTTCTTTCGGTGAAACGGGAGAAATAGTACTGCGAGGTCCGACAGTGATGAAAGGCTATCTTGATGAGCCGGAGGAAACAGCCGCTGTACTGCGG
>JAEDLA010000077.1 GCA_016295545.1 Oscillospiraceae bacterium
GCCATTCTGTCGGTAAGCTCAATGCCAAGCTCCTTTGCGATAAAGTACACTATCTCACAGGTCGCAGCAGCCTCCGGATAAAGCAGAGTTTTCTCAGCGAAGCCTAAATTTGAAACGTGGTGGTCTATGCAAAGCTGTATCCTGTCGCCGTACTTTTCTTTCAGAGTGCCGAGAAGCTTCACATCAGCCACATCAGCAGAGATAATATTCTCAGGCTCAAAGTCCGTGTCCTCTGCATTTATATCGTTACAGCCAAGATAGTTATAGCGTGCCGGAATTTTATCACTGCACTCCACACGGCAGCGTTTTCCCATAGCACGGAGAATCTCTCTCAGTGCATGACCTGCGCCGATACAGTCTCCGTCAGGGGACTGGTGAATGAGTATCACAGTATCTCCGCAGTTTTTAAGAAAGCTGCAAGCTTCTGTTAAACTTATCAGCATATTAACCTCCAATCAGCTCAGATCCATAAGTTTTCTGTTTATTTCCGCACTTTTTTCAATAGAGTTATCTGCAATAAAGGTAAGCTCCGGTGATTTACGCATTTTCAGCCTGTGAAAAAGCTCTCTCCTTATGAAGCCGCCGGCGCTTTTCAGTCCTTTTACCGATTCTACCGCCTTATCCAGTCCGTCAAAGCTTGAAACGTATATTTTACAGCTTGACATATCACCGGAAAGCTCAGTTCTTACCACCGTAAGCATAGGATCTATTCTCGGATCCTTCAGCTCACGGAGGATTGCGGTCATTTCTCTTTTTATATCTTCAGCCATTCGGCCGTTTTTAAAATTTGCCATATTTTCCTTTCTCTCAAAGGAGCGGATTTACACTTTTACTGTAAATCCTTCTCCCTCTGTTTCGGTTACGGAGCCGCTGGCAGTTTTACTGTCATCAGCTTTTTTCTCCGAAGAATTATCCTCCTTGTCAAAGAAGCCCTCGCTGAATGCGCTGTCCTCCAGAGCCTCTTCAAGCTCTGCTTCGTCGCTGTCCTCATCTTCGGTGTAGTACTCGTCGGCATAAAGACCGTATTCAGGTTCAAGCTCCTCTGTTCTAACAGGGCGCTCTATACCCATAAGGTCGTTAATCTCGTCCGGCTCTTTAACACTGCACTGTCCCAGAAGAATCTTCTTTACCGATTCAAAAAAGAAGATGTCAACAGGACCGAATTCCTCCCATGCAAGAGCCTCGTTGCAATATTGAATCATATCAGCATTACTCATTCTGCTGTTTTCCATTAATTATCACTCCTCTGTCCTGCATCAGCAGATTCTGTTCTCTGACGCCAAATCAAACAGTCAACTATAAAGACAGCCGGCTGATCAGTCCTCTCTGTACTCCTCGACAACATAGGCTTCAAAGATGTCGCCCTCTTTGACGTCGCTGAATTTCTCAAGGCTGATACCGCACTCATAGCCCTCAGCAACCTCTTTAACGTCGTCCTTAAAGCGCTTCAGACCTGATATCTTGTCATCAGCGATAATAATACCGTCACGGACTACACGAATCTGACAGCCTCTTGTGACCTTGCCGCTGAGAACGTAGCTTCCGGCAACCATACCAACGTTAGATATTTTATATGCCTGACGAACCTCGATACGTCCCATTTCAACGTCTCTGAACTTCGGTGCAAGCATACCCTTCATAGCGGTCGTTATCTCCTCGATAGCGTCATAGATAATGCGATAAAGGCGTATATCAACACCGTCTCTTGCCGCAGACTCAGCTGCAACGGGATCAGGTCTTACATTAAAGCCGACAATGATAGCATTTGAAGCGTTGGCAAGCATAACGTCGCTTTCCTTGACAGCACCTACGCCGCCGTGAATAACTCTTACTCTTACCTCATCATTTGAAAGCTTTTCAAGTGACTGCTTAACAGCCTCAACAGAGCCCTGTACGTCAGCCTTTACGATAATAGGCAGTTCCTTTATCTCGCCCTCTGCGATCTGATTGAACAGGTTATCAAGAGTAACCTTTTTATAGGCGTTGAACTGCTCCTGCTTAGCCTCGTGCTTTCTCTGCTCAACAAGCTCTCTTGCAAGTCTCTCGTCCTCAACAGCGTTGAAGGTATCTCCTGCGCTGGGGACTTCAGCAAGACCTGTTATCTCAACAGGCACTGACGGACCGGCTTTCTTTACCGGCTTGCCCTTGTGGTTAGTCATAACACGGACTCTGCCCACAGAAGTACCTGCAATAATAACATCGCCCTGTTTAAGAGTACCGTTCTGAACGAGAAGTGTTGCAATAGGACCTCTGCCCTTATCAAGACGGGCTTCGATAACAGTACCCTTTGCAAGTCTGTCAGGATTAGCCTTAAGCTCCTTGACTTCGGCAACAAGAAGAATATTTTCAAGCAGCTCATCAATACCCTCGCCTGTTTTTGCTGAAACAGGAACGCAGATAACATCACCGCCCCATTCTTCGCAGACAAGCTCATATTCGGTAAGCTCCTGCTTAACTCTTTCGGGATCAGCTCCCTCTTTGTCCATTTTATTTATAGCAACGATAACTGTAATTCCGGCAGCCTTTGCGTGGTTTATGGATTCAACAGTCTGGGGCATGATACCGTCGTCTGCGGCAACTACGAGGATTGCTATATCAGTGATATTGGCACCTCTTGCTCTCATTGATGTAAAGGCTTCGTGTCCGGGAGTATCAAGGAAAGTGATGTCCTGACCGTTGCAGCTCACCTGATAAGCACCTATGTGCTGAGTAATGCCGCCTGCCTCGGAAGCCGTAACATTAGCGTGTCTGATGCAGTCGAGAATGGAGGTTTTACCGTGGTCAACGTGTCCCATTACAACAACAACAGGACATCTTGGTTCAAGGTTTGTATCGTCATCATCGCTGTCATCAATAAGACGCTCCTCAATGGTAACGATAACCTCCTTTTCAACCTTTGCACCCAGCTCCTCAGCAACAAGTGAAGCTGTATCGAAGTCTATTTCCTGATTGATAGAAGCCATAACACCCAGTCCCATAAGCTTCTTGATAACGTCAGTAGCCGTAACCTTAAGACGTGAAGCAAGCTCGCCTACAGTTATCTCGTCAGGGATCATTACTTTAAGCTGCTGCTTTCTTGCACGTTCAAGCTCCAGTCTGCGGAGCTTTTCAGCCTCTGTTTCCTTTCTGGAGTACTGCTGGCGGTTTCTCTGAGCAGACTTCTGGTTGATTTTCTGCTTCTTTGAGGAATAGTTCTCATTTTTATGCTTGTTAGCCGGAGCTATCTGCTCATAGCGCTCGTTGTATTTATCAAGGTCAACATAGCTTCCTCTTGTATCAACTGTACGTCTCTGAGTAACAGTTGCAGCTGTCTCTGAGCTGAAGCTGGCATTGAACTTTGTCTTTTCTCCCCTGTCCTGAGCCTTTGCAGGAGCTTTTTTATCGTTCTTCCTGTTATTTTTGCCGCTGTCATTTTTCTGAACATTCTGAGGAGCCTTAACAGGTTCAGTCTTAGCAGGCTGCTCCTCTTTTTTCTGAACAGGCTGAGGCTTAACCTCCTCCTTTTTCTGAACAGGCTTCTGCTCCTGCTTTTTCGGAGCCTCCTTAGGCTGCTTTACTGTCTCCTTTTTCGGCTCAGCAGCTTTCACCTGCTTAGCAGGATTTTCAGCTGTTTTAGTTTCAGCAGCTGTCTCTGTCTTTTCCTTAGCCGGCTTCTTTGCAGCAGGCTTTTTTGCAGGCTTGGGAGCTGCTGTCTGCTCCTGAACCACTGGCTTCGGCTCCTTTGCCGAAGCGTAGTAAGCGTCAAATGAGCTTACCTCGTGAAGCTTTGTATAATGTTCAAGAAGAAGATTCATTTCGTCCTGATCAAGACCTGTAGAAGTTTTCTTTTTATTATCGCCATTTGCGGCAAAGAAATCGATAAGCTCCTGTGCGGGAACATTCAAATCCTTTGCAGCTTCGCTTAATTTTATTTTTTTTGCCATAGGCCTGAATACCTCCTAAATAATCATGGCTGCCGCTTTAAGCGGACTCAGATTTATTATACTAATTCCACATCACCCTGCTGAAAAATTTGTCCGCTATCGTTCCGTCACTCTGCGTTGACTGACCTTGAAAGGCGACAGCCTGTCTGCGGTCAGTCGCCTTGATTGACGAAACGCTATCGCACAACTTTTTCATCAGAACAATATGGAATTAGTATTAATTGATGTGCCGATGTGAACAGATGTACAGCAGCCGGAAATCATACGGCAGTGCCCTGAATGTCCACCATAGTAAAGGCAATCTATATCAACGCAGCAAACCTGCGGTATACGTATTATTCACTGGAACCGGAGCTGCCGGAAGCTTCCTCAGCCTTTGCAGCCTTTTCCATAGCCGGACCGGCGATTTCCCTGAAACTTTTTGCGAAGCCGCTGCCCAGAACTGCAACAACAGCTGTATTTTTCTTGCCGGTATGCTTTCCCAGCTCCTCCTTTGTTATCTCCGTTTCTATCAGGTCTGCACCGTACTTTTTGCACATATAGGCAGTTTCCTTGACAGTTTTTCCGGAGGCATCAGAGGCTGTCATAACGCAGAAAGCCTTTCCGCCCTTTAACGCTTCGCAGACGGCGTCAAAGCCTTTAGCCGCCATACCTGATTTTATGCAGATAGTGAGGAGATTAATCAGCTTTCGTTTCTTTTCTGAGCTCATCAGCCATCACCTCGTAAACACTTTCATCAATTCTGCATGAGAATGATTTTTCAAATCGTCTGCCCTTTCTTGCTTTGTCAAAGCACTGACTGCTGCGGCAGATATAAGCTCCTCTGCCCGATTTTTTTCCGGTAAAGTCAAGGGAGATATCTCCCTCCGGAGACTTAACGGCACGGATAAGTTCTTTTTTCGGCTTCATTTCGCCGCAGCCGAGACACATTCTCATTGGTATTTTTTTCGGTTTCATAGGATTTACTCTCCGTCAGATGCCGCAGCCGCCTCAGCAGCATTTTCATCTGCTTCGGGAGCAGCTGTTTCCTCAGCCGGCTGAGTTGTTTCAGCTGTTTCCTCATCGGCAGTCATAAGCATATCCTCTGCCGGCATTTCATCAGTCTCAGCGAAAAGCTCATCATCAGCGTCAGTCTCAGCTGTTTTCTCCGGCAGCCTGAAATCAGCCTTGATTTCCGGAGCTTCCTCTCCGGTAACAGTATCAAACTGCGGCTTTATGTCGATTCTGAAGCCTGTCAGCTTGGCTGCAAGCTTTGCATTCTGTCCCTTGTTTCCGATTGCAAGTGAAAGCTGATTGTTTGGAACGATAACGACGCAGGTCTTTTCTTCCTCTGACGTAATTACAGTTCTTAAAACCTCTGCCGGAGCAAGTGCTCTTGTGATAAATTCCTCCGGAACCTCACTGTAAGGGATAATATCGATTTTTTCACCGTTAAGCTCATTTACAACAGCAGTTATTCTTGAGCTTTTTGCACCGATGCAGGCGCCCACTGCGTCAACATTGGGATCCTTTGACCAGACAGCTATCTTTGTTCTTGAACCGGCTTCTCTTGAAATTGACTTTATCTCAACAATACCGTCATATATCTCTGGAACTTCAATTTCAAAAAGTCTCTTTACAAGGTCTTTGTGAGTACGTGATATTTTTACAACGGGCTTTTTGTTTTTGTTTGTAATGCCGGTGATGTAAACCTTTACGGACATACCTTCTTCAAGATTTTCTCCCGGTATCTGCTCGTTTCTGAACAGATAAAGCTCTGTACCCTCATAGAGAACGGTTACAGTGCCTCTGCCCGGCTCAACCTGAGTTACCTTTGCTGTAATGCACTCATGTTCCTTTGAGCCGAAGCGTGAAAGCATCTGCTCCCTGTTTATCTCACGGAGATCGCCCTTAATGGACTGCTTTGCAGAAAGGGCAGCCATTCTTCCGAATTTGGAGATATCGATTTCTTTAAGTATCTTTCCCCCCACATAGGCATTGGGATCGATAGTTCTTGCTACATCGATATTTATTTCGTTTTCGTCAATGGGATAGTCGTCGATGACCTCCTGTTCGATAAACATTTCAAATTTCTTTGTAACGGGATCGATCTCCACACGGATATTTTCCTCACTGTGAGGGTAAGCCTTCCTTGCAGCTTTAAGCATAGCGGACTTAACCTTTTCGATAAGAACCTCCGTATCCACGCTGTTTTCTTCTCCCAGAAGCGCAAGCGCTTCAAAGAAGCTGTTATTCTTGTTCATTTCCGTTTATTCCTCCATTATTCAAATTCAAAATTAAGCTTAACAAATGAAATGTCAGCAAGAGCGAATGTTCTTTCGCTTTCACCGTCATTTATGATGACATTTTCCCTGTCTGCCGAGACAAGTGTGCCGGTCACTTCCTTTTCACCGTCGATATTCCTTATAAAGTGTACCCTTACCTCGTCGCCCTGACATATCTCAAAATGCTCCTCCTTAACGAGTGCTCTTTCAAGTCCTGCCGAACCGACCTCCAGCATATAGCTCTGAGAGATAAGGTCGGCGGCGTCAAGCGCCTCATCGATAGGTCTGGTAGCTCTTTCGCAGTCGTCAATAGTTATACCCTCATCACAATCGATGAAAATGCGCAAATACCACATTGCTCCCTCCTTGACGTAGCACACGTCCCAGAGGTAATAGCCCAGCTCATCGGTAATAGGTCTGACGAGGTCGTATACACGCTGTTCAGTATTTCCGAATTTTTTAAACTTCATGTATTTTATCCTGAAAAGAACAGGAATCTCCTTTCATAAGATTATCAATAGTCCATATACAAACTAAAGACCGGAACTGCTCCGGTCTTTAGTTTACACTATCATTATATATATTATAGCACCGGTCCGCAGAAAAATCAATACCTTTTGCAAATTTTTGCAGATTTTTTCATAATTTTTTCATTTATCGTCAGGCTGCACAATAAACATAACCTTTTGGCAGATTATTTTATTCCGGTTCTGCCTGTTTTTTTAGCATATCCCCTGTTAAATTCC